>DGHL01000040.1:13899-14041 GCA_002392645.1 Prevotellaceae bacterium UBA3849 | reverse complement strand
TCTGGGAGATGGGCGACACAGGTCCTTGCGGACCATGCTCAGAGCTCCACGTTGACAGCCGTCCTGCCGAGGAGAAGGCAAAGATTCCTGGACGCGAACTCGTAAACAAAGACCACCCACAGGTCATCGAGATATGGAACCT
>DGHL01000040.1:0-13821 GCA_002392645.1 Prevotellaceae bacterium UBA3849 | reverse complement strand
TCAACCGCAAGGCTGACGGCTCACTCGAGGGACTGCCGGCAAAGGTCATCGACACCGGCATGGGCTTCGAGCGCCTCGTGCGCACCCTGCAGGGCAAGACATCCAACTATGACACCGACGTCTTCCAGCCACTCATCAAGGCCATGGCAGACATGGCTGGCTGCAAGTACGGCGACGACGAGAAGAAAGACGTCGCACTGCGCGTCATCGTTGACCACCTCCGTGCCATCGCCTTCGCCATCGCCGACGGTCAGCTGCCGTCTAATGCCAAGGCAGGCTATGTGATACGCCGCATACTGCGCCGCGCAGTACGTTACGGATACACCTTCCTCGGACAGAAGGAGGCATTCATCTATAAGCTCGTCCCTACCCTCGTAGCAGAGATGGGCGAGGCATTCCCAGAGCTCCCTGCACAGCAGAAGCTCATCATGAAGGTCATGCAGGAAGAGGAGTCTTCTTTCCTCCGCACCCTCGAAAACGGCATCAAGCTCCTGCAGGGCGTCATCGACGATACCAAGGCAGCCGGCAAGACAGAGATAGCAGGCGACAAGGCCTTCACCCTCTTCGACACCTTCGGTTTCCCACTCGACCTCACCGAGCTCATCTGCCGTGAGCAGGGCATGACAGTCGATGAGAAAGGCTTCGATGCCTGCATGCAGGAACAGAAGAACCGTGCCCGCAACGCCGCAGAGGTAAAGCTGGGCGACTGGGTAGTCATCAAGGAAGCAGAGTCTGAGTTCGTAGGCTACGACTATACCGAGTACCCTTGCCACATCGTGAAGTACCGCGAGGTGAAGCAGAAGAAGGGCACCGCCTATGAGATGATACTCGACCAGACACCTTTCTACGGAGAGATGGGTGGTGAGGTAGGCGACAGCGGCGTACTCGTTTCCGAGAACGAAGAGATACAGGTTCTCGACACCAAGAAGGAGAACGGCGTTGCCATACACATCGTCAACAAGATTCCTGCGCAGCCAGAGGCAGAGTTCATGGCATGCGTCGATGTTGACCGCCGTCACGCCATCGAGAGCAACCATACATGTACGCACCTTATCGACGAGGCACTGCGCGAGGTCCTCGGCGAGCACGTAGAGCAGAAGGGCTCACTCGTCACCGCCGACTATCTGCGTTTCGACTTCTCACACTTCGAGAAAGTCACCCCGGAGCAGATTCGCCAGGTAGAGCATATCGTCAACGACCGCATACGTCAGAACATACCACTGCAGGAGTTCCGCGACACACCAATCGAGGAAGCCAAGCAGCTCGGTGCCATCGCCCTCTTCGGAGAGAAGTACGGCGACAAGGTCCGCGTCGTTAAGTTCGGCTCATCAGTAGAATTCTGTGGTGGCTGCCATGCCAAGGCAACAGGTCAGATCGGCATGGTGCGCATCACCTCTGAGAGCAGTGTCGCAGCCGGCGTACGCCGTATCGAGGCCATCACCGGTGCAGCCGTAGAGAAACTCATGGACGACGCCCAGGACCTTCAGAACGATCTGCGTGCCCTGTTCAACAACACGCCAAACCTTCTCGATACCATCAGCAAGGCCATCAGCGAGAACAAGGAGCTGCAGGCACAGGTAGAGGAGTTCAAGTCACAGAAGGCGGCACAGTTAAAGGAAACCATTATCAGCAAGGCACAGGACATCAACGGCACCAAGGTCATCTCAGGCGTCCTGCCTATCGACCCACAGAATGCCAAGGACATCGCCTTCCAGCTCCGTGCCCAGTTCCCAGAGCGTCTGCTTGTCGCCATTGGTTGCGCAGCAGGTGGCAAGCCAACCCTCACCGTAGCATTCTCTGACGACCTTGTCAAGGAAGGCAAGCATGCCGGTCAGATAGTCCGTGAGGCAGGCAAGCTCATCCAGGGCGGCGGTGGTGGTCAGCCACACTTCGCCACTGCAGGTGGCAAGAACGCCGACGGCTTAAAGTCCGCCGTTGACAAAGTCATCGAACTGGCGCAACTATAATATTTATAAACAACATATTTTTTATTTCATACCTTTGCGGGGGTTTCACGTGATGTGACGCCCTCGTTTTTTTTATGCCCCTTTTACCCGTAAACATCCCCCACCGATTTTTTACGACCACAGATTACATGGATTACAAGGATTTTTCAATGAAAGAAATTAAAAATAATCAGTATAATTCGTTTCAAAAAAATAATATAATTCGTTTCAAGAAAATAATATTACTCGTGTAATTCTACAATTCGGGACAAAAAATTCCTAGACTACCACAGATTACATGGATTGACAGGATTTTTTCAAACAACGGATTAAGACGAATTACACGGATTGCACAAATTAAAGATAATTACAAACAATATAAAAGCAAGAGAAATATTGTAAAAAAGAGAAAAGAGAAAAGAGAAAAGAGATTTTTGTAACCACTGGTGAGCCTTAACCACGGATTTACACGGATTTACACTAATTTACACTGCAATTCGGAAGGAAAAAATGTATCTATTCGTATCTGCAAAATAGATTTTTTGAATAAAAATATCTTGTTTTAGAGAAAAATTATTAACTTTGCACTTGATAACACAAATTATCATCATATCTGATTTGGAACAGTGTAATATTAAAACAACCGTAATATGAAAAAGCTAATATCATGTTGTATCGTGGCACTTCTTTCAGTTGCCATGTACGCCCAGAAAGATGTAACCACATTCCTTGGCATCCCCGTTGATGGTTACAAACCTGCAATGAGACAAAAACTTATTGCAAAGGGTTATACTCCTAAAAAATTCGGCAATAATGAATATTTTGAAGGAGAGTTTAATGGTACTGATGTCCATATATACATAGGTACAAACAATAACAAGGTATGCCGCATTATGGTTTGTGACGCAAAAACGCAAAGCGAAGCTGATATAAAGATTCGATTCAATACACTTATTCGTCAGTTTAAGAACAACAAAAGATATACATCCTTTAGTGACTATACATTGTCAGAAGACGAGGATATTTCCTATGGCATGTCTGTTGAGAATAAAAATTATGATGCGATGTTCTATCAAAATCCAGACTACAATAATATTGATACCCTGGCGATGCAGGAAAAAGTTAGGAGTGAACTCCTAGAGAAATACACTCCTGAACAATTATCCAATCCTACAAAGGAAATAGAGCAAGAGTTATTAAGTATGGTTGTTAAGTTGGGCATGGATTTGATTACTAAAAAGCCCGTATGGTTCCGTATATGTGAAAGTTATGGCGAATATTACATTACCATTTTCTATGACAACGAATACAATCGTGCCAACGGTGAAGACTTATAATATTATTTTGATAGATGATAAAAAAAGCAAAAAACATAAATGACATCACTTTATTCCGATATTTGTTTAACTTGGACAACAGAAATTTGCCTCAAAGCATTATAAACTGGTGTCAAAACAAAGGAATGAAAGTTGATACAGACAGAGCACATGCTATTAATGAACTTGCTTATGTCAGAGGTAATTGTCGAAACTTGGTCACCTTCTCAAGGTCATTCGTGGAAACTATGGATAAATCCTATATGAAATTCACTCAATTTCATATAGATATTCTAAAAGAATTAGACAACGAGAACGGAATTGTACGAAGCCCATACTTTATAGAAGGGTGTTATGTTGTGTATAGTATTAAAAACGGATGTTTGACGCTATGGGTGTTTCAAGATAATATAGACAAATATTTGTCTATACCAACATATTACATCTGCGCTTCGCCAAAAGATAAAATCAAAGGCAATGGTCATGAAATAGAGTGTATGGTCATGCCTCTATTGGATGGATGCATGGAAGCGAACCTTAGAGACTATATCGATATGGTTTTAGATTATCTATGTCTAAGACAATGGGCGGAGGTTCAATTGCGAAAAGGGTCAACTTTAGCAAAAAAAGAAATCAAGAAGAACAATAAAACTCAGACCGTTTCAGTACCAGGGCTTGAGTATTACCAATTTGACAGCAAATGGTATACTGAAATCTCTAATGATGAATCTTTTCAGGTTAGTGGGCATTTCAGACTACAGCCTTATGGCGATGGTACAAAACGACTAATTTGGATTAACGAATTCACAAAGAATGGCTATCATAGAAAAGCCACGATAGACAAAGTCAAGGATGGTGACATTACATTAGAATAGGTATACAACCCACCTCCGTTTTCAAATGTTTATCGCTAATATCTATCTTAACGATTCCCCCCATACTATAACCAACAACAATAATCCCCCTCTCGCAATGTGCGAGAAGGGGATGTGACTATGGAGAAATTCAGTATGTATGTAAGTTTGTTAGATGATGCCTGCGCAACTTGACATTGTGAGGGCTGAAAGGATTGAGCATACTGCAGTGAGAACTGCATTGATTATCATGCTCCATTTTTGATTTTTCTCTGGTGTAAGCATAAAAATAGTTATGAGTGATGAGTTCTTTTAGTCGGCTTGCGACTTTTGGACTCTGCTATACGCCTGAGCACCTATGGAGCGCAAGAAAGCGAACAAGTTCGAGCGGCTACCGTAGGGACGCAAGAATTGTAGAATTACACGAGTAATATTATTATCTTGAAACGAATTATCATAATTAATCATAATTTCTTTCATTGAAATAACCTTGCAATCTGTGTAATGCGTTTTAATCCGTTGTTTGAAAAAATCCTGTCAATCCATGTAATCTGTGGTCGTTGTTGCAATCCGTGTAATTCGTCTTAATCCGTTGTTTGAAAAAATCCTGTCAATCCATGTAATCTGTGGTAGTCCAGGAATTTTTTGTCCCGGATTACACGAATTCCCCGAATATTTTTCAACCCTGCAGATTCGTGTAGATTAGTAAGATTCGTGTTCGTTTCTCAAGACTACTCGTCACGTGTGAGCATGAGGCGGTACTCCACCGGCGTCATGCCGATGGCGTCCTGGATGCGGCGCTGAAGGGTCCTGACATTGGCGAAGCCTGCCTCTTCTGCCACTACGGCGATGGTGTAGTTGGAGTGCTCACGCAATAGGCGGAGAGCATACAGGGTGCGTAGGTTGTCAATGTAGGCGTCGGGCGAGCGATGGATGGTCTTGTGCCTGAACAGCCTGATAAGGCGTTCACGACTGACACCAAGCAACTGTGCCAGTTCGGTGGAATTGAAATCGGCACGCTTGTAGGGCTGCTCCTGCTCCACACGTAGCTCCAGGAGCGCCATGAGCTGACCGTCGTCCTGTAGGTCGGCATTGCGCTGACGCGTGATGTTGCCGTCGAGCAATTCCTTTGCCACCTCGGTGCGGCGACGCAGTTCCACATCTTCCTCGAGTCTTTCTGACAGGTCGAGGTTACGACCAAGTAGCCTTATCAGCTCGTCCTTGAGTTTGCTGAGTTCGTTGCGCAGGGCTTCATTCTCTGCCTGCAACTGCTGTATGCTTACTTCCTTTGCCATAACTTTGTAGTTTTATCAGGCGATTTCAAACAGTCGTGTGAATCCTATCTCGTCGAACACCTGGCGGATGTCGTCTGACAGGCCTTTTATCGTTATCTTGCTGCCTTTGGACATTGCCACCTTGGCGAGTCCGAGGAACAGGCGCAGACCGCTTGAGGATATGTACTCCAACTTTGTGCAGTCGAGCACGATGTCGCGACCTTCGCAGTCGTTCAGTACCTGCATTTCTTTTTCTGTCTGTGCCGATGCGGCAGTGTCCAGTCTTCCTTCGAAGGCCATAACGAGGTTGTTTGCTTCTTCTGAGAATGTTGTCTTCATATCGTTTATGTTTTTGTTTTTTATTCCGGGGAGTTATTCAGTTTTCTGCACAGTGTCAGTACGTTCTGATCGCCTATGCGTTCGTAGTTGATGCTGTCCATATAGCGTCGCATGAGGTGTATGCCCAGTCCGCCGATGCCTCGCTTCTCTGCCGACAGTGTGGTATCGACCTCTGCATGCGTGGTGGGGTCGAAGGGTTTGCCGCTGTCGGTGAGTATGAACTTGAGCTGACGGGTGTCTGCCTCTGCCAGCAGTGTTATCTCGCCCTGCGTGCCACTGGGGTAGGCATAGTTCATGACGTTCACCACGGCTTCCTCTATGGCGAGGTTGACCTGCATGACTGCCGAGGCATCGAGCTTCACCTCTTCGCATACGGCGTCAACGAACTCTGCCATGACGGGTACCTCGGCGATGTCGTTGTGAAGCGTGAGCGTGCGACGTATCTGCACGTCGGTATTGCTGCGCGTATATCTTATGGCGAGCATGGTGAGGTCGTCGCTCTGCTCGGTATCGCCCACGAAGGTCTTTACGGCATCCGTCATGGAGGTCACGATGTCGTGGGGTGCCTGCGACTGGTTTGCAGTGAGTGACTGCATCATGCGCTTCTTCGAGAACAGTTCATGCGCCTCGTTCTCAGCCTCCGTGAGTCCGTCGGTGAAGAGGAACATGGTGGTGCCTGGCTCCACGACGGTCTCCTGCACGCAGTATTTCCAGTCGGGTAAGGCGCCTAACGGCAGATTGGGGGTGCAAGGGAGCTCGTCGCTACCCTGCCCTAACAGTACAGGGGGCTTGTGACCTGCATTGCAGTAGCGCAGACGGCCTGTGGGGAGGTCGAGCACGCCGATGAAGAACGTGATGAAGATGTTATACTCATTATCGTGAGTCAGGAGTTCGTTCATCTGCGTCACTATGCGCTCAGGGGAAGACTCGCGTGCCACGAGCAGACGGAACACTGACTGTGCCATGGCCATCACCATGGCGGCAGGCACGCCCTTGCCGGAGACGTCGCCGACGCAGAAGAACAGTTTCTCGTCGCGCAGGAGATAGTCGTAGAGGTCGCCGCCCACCTGCCTTGCGGGGTTCTGCAAGGCATAGATGTCGATGTCGCCACGCTCAGGGAACGGCGGGAACTTCTCCGGCAGCATGGCATGCTGTATGCGCTTAGCCACACCCAGTTCGCCGTTCATACGCTCGCGCTCGGTGTTTGCCTCCTGCAGGTTCCTGTAGCCACGCACTGTGCGCATCAGTATATATATGAGCAGTGCCATGCCTGCTATCATGAGCAGCATGAGGTTGAAGCCCACCTGTCGCAGACCGCGGTATATCTCACTGTCGCTGCACACCACCGCCATGGACCAGCCGAGCTGTTCGCCAGCCGTCAGTGACGTGTCGCGACTGATTGGTGCGAAGAACACATAGTTCTTCTCGCCCTGATCGTCGATTATCGTGGCTTGTCCGCTCTCTCCCGCCAGCATCTTACGGTTTACGTTGTTCACGGTGGTATCCTTATACTTAGTGGTCACCTCCATGAGGCTCCTACGCATGACGAGGCTCTCCACCGGGCATGCCATGAGTTTGCCTGTGCGCGAAACCACGAGATTGAAGGACGAGGGATAGAAATGGTTTACGTTAAGCGTCTTGGTGAGCCAATCGAGCGAGATATCCATGCCGAACACAGCCACTGCATTGCCCTTCTCATCGAGGATAGGCTGGGCATAGGTAATCATGAGTTCCTTGCCGCCAGCATCGTCGTAGTAAGGCTCCGTCCAGTAACCCTTGCCAGACTTCATAGGTACGGCATACCAGTCTGCCGTGACGTAGTCGTGGCTCTCGCTTCCTATCTGCATGGACTGTATGCTGCCATCGTCGGAGCGTCTGTAATAAGGCTCATACCAACGTCCCTTCGAAGCATAGTAGTACGGTTTGAAACCAATGCCGCACCCCACGAGGTTAGGGTTAACCTTCAGAATCTTCTCAATCACCGAGGCCTGTTCTGCCGGAGAGTCAAGACTCTTCTCCAGCATCCACACGGTATAGTCTGACGCGCTCTCCACCGCGTTCACAATCTTCTCAATCTCAAGGTTGCGCACCTTGAGTTCGCCTACAGCACGTCGCTCCACCTCCTCGCGTATGCCTTTACGTGCATACCAATACTGCACTGCGGATGTCACCTCTATCAGTACGCCAGCGGTGATGATGATAGCGAGTGTGGACCTTGTCTGCAACGACCTGTACCACCTTTTAAGTTTGGTGAGTTTTATGGGGTTGATGGGCTTTATGGGCATTTTGGGCTTGGCTTTTTGGGCTTTTTGGGGGTTTGGGGGGGTATGGGGCGCGCCCCAATTTTCAATTTTTCAATTTTCAATTCTTCAATTCTTCAACCCTTCCACGGCAACTGTCGTCGCAGCTTAGTGAGCCATGAGTGCATCTCCTGGTATGCCGATGTCTGTTCGGTATGCGAGGTAGTGGCGAAGGTGAGCGTATCAGGAGCCGGACCGTACTGGTCGGGGAAAATTATCATGAGGTTGGTGCCGTGGTAGTGCTCCGTCAGTTCCTCCGGCAGACTGTCGAGGGCAGCCTTGTAAGACACCGTGCCCTGACGTGCCGTAACGACGGCGAGCATCTCGTCGGCGTGGGTACTCTCGGCAAGGTCGATGAGTCCCTTCCAGTGAGGCATGGAGACATACTCCGTACGCAGGTTGCGGTAGTGACGCTCCACATAGCGCGTTATGAGAGCGAGGGTGTCTTCCCTGCCATGGAACGCAATGCGGCAGCCAATAGTATCAGAGAAGCGGCACAGGCGCTCCAGCCAGCGATTGAAACCCGGTTCGTACTCAGCCCTTGACGGCACTGCCACCTTGATGGCCCTCAACGTGCTGAAAGGCTGCGTGCAGCGAGCTATGATAATCTGCCTTGACAGACCATTGAAGACACTCTGTGCGAAGTCTCCCCAGAACACGCGACTGGAGTTGGGATGTATGTGTACGCCGAAGATGACCTCAGAACAGTCGTACTCCTTGAAGGCATGCTTGATACCGTTGCCGATGTTAGTGGCGAGCCTCACCTGAGTCTGCACACGGACATCCGACGCACTCGCCTTGCGAGCCACGTTCTCGAGCAACTGCATGCCCTTGCGCTGGTTAGCATCGGCGTCGTTATCGTCATACACCACGTTAAGGGCTATCAGTCCGCGGTTCAGTTCCGGATTGCGCATCATGATGGCGAGGTCGAGCAGCGTGTTGCACGTCTCAGGATATTTCACGGCTATAAGAATCTTCTCATCGTCACCGGTCTGCTCCTCATGCTTTCCCATGCTCTCCTGCAGTGCTACCTGACGCGCAGAGCTATCGGTCACGATGGTAGAGATGACACACGTGAAGAGTATCATCACGACGACGCCGTTGAGCATATCGTCGCCAACGAGATACTGTCCCGGTGCCAGCTGCAGTCTCATACCTATCAAGACTATCGCTATGCCAGCAGCAGCATGGGCAGAGGTGAGTCCGAACATGAGATGGCCATGCAGCCACGGCTGTCCCAGCATGCGGCAAGAGGCGTATGCAGCAAGAGCCTTACCCAACGTGCCCACCACTACGATGCACACCACGGTGAAAATGATGCCGCCACCGGCAAAGAGCAGTCCGAGGTTGATAAGCATGCCCACGCCTATAAGGAAATAAGGTATGAAGATAGCATTGCCGATGAACTCTATACGGTTCATCAACGGAGACAACGGCGGCACGTAGCGGTTAAGAATGAGTCCGCTGAAGAAAGCGCCGAAGATGCCCTCGAGCCCGATAAGCTCACACAGAGCCGCACTGAGGAACATGGTGGCGAGAATGAAGATGAACTGCATTACGGAATCGCTGTACCTGCGCAGGAACCACCGCGTAAGATGGGGTATCATGTAGAGCAGCAGGGCACAGTATGCCACGAACTTAACCACGAAGAGCAGCCAGAACAAGGCACCGCTGCCACCGCTGAACGAGCCCACGAGGGCTGCCACCACGACGAGCGTGACGAGCAGTGACAGCATGGACGCCCCCACGGACAACGTGGTGGCATAATGCTTCTGAAGTCCGTAGCGTGCCACTATAGGATAGGCTATCAGCGTATTGGTAGCCATGATACAGCTGAGCAACACCGAAGCAAGGGGCGAATAGCCCAAAAGGCTGCGCCCGGCAATATACATAAGGGCAAAGGGCAAGGCAAAGGTAAGGAGTCCGAACAACGAGACCGAGACGAGATTCTTCTTCAGTCCCTCAAGGTCCATCTCAATGCCTGCGAGAAACATGATATACAGCAGTCCCACCCTGCCAAAGAGCTCAAAACTGGCATCGCGCTCAAGAATGTTGAAGCCATACTTGCCCAGCGCCACACCAGCCAGCACCATGCCTATGATATGGGGGATACGCAACTTACTCATGACGATAGGTGCTATAAGTATGGTGAATAATACTATAAAGAACACCATCGTCGGATTAGTTACCGGAAAATATTGTGTTAATTCATGCATTATTTGGGGTTGTTAGTATCGAATATCAATAAAATCCAATGCAAAGTAACAAAAAAAAACTGAATTATGCGAATGTTTCGGCAAAAATTTGTAATTTTGCAAAGAATTAATACAATAAATAAGTTTGCACACGCAGACAATCGATTATAAATTACAACCAAGAAACAAACTCAAACAGAAAAGATAAAAAATGAAAGTAGCTATTGTAGGCGCCAGCGGCGCAGTAGGACAGGAGTTCCTCCGTGTCCTTGACGAGAGAAATTTCCCTATCGATGAACTGGTACTGTTCGGATCACAGCGTTCAGCAGGTACCAAGTACACTTTCCGCGGTAAGGAGTATGAGGTAAAGCTCCTGCAGCACAACGACGATTTCAAAGATGTTGACATCGCATTCACCAGTGCCGGTGCAGGCACTTCAAAGGAGTTCTGCGAGGACATCACCAAGTATGGTGCAGTGATGATTGACAACTCATCAGCATTCCGCATGGACGACGACGTGCCATTGGTAGTGCCTGAGTGTAACGCCGAGGACGCACTGAAGCGCCCACGTGGCATCATTGCCAACCCTAACTGCACTACCATCATGATGGTGGTATGCCTGCAGCCACTCGAGAAGCTTTCTCACATCAAGCGCATACACATCGCTTCTTACCAGTCTGCTTCTGGTGCCGGCGCAGCTGCCATGGCAGAACTGCAGCAGCAGTACAAGGAACTGGCTAACGGCCAGCAGCCTACAGTAAACAAGTTTGCCTATCAGCTGGCTTACAACGTAATTCCTCAGATTGACGTATTCCAGGACAATGGATACACCAAGGAGGAGATGAAGATGTTTAACGAGACAAAGAAGATTATGCACACCGACGCACGCTGCTCTGCTATGTGCGTACGCATCTCTTCACTGCGTGCTCACTCTGAGGCTGTATGGATTGAGACGGAGAAGCCTATCACCGTGGAGGCTGCACAGGAGGCCCTGCGCAACGCTGAGGGCGTGACTCTCGTAGATGATCCTAAGAAGGTGGGCGCAAAGGCTAATGCCGACGCTACAAAGGAGACAATGGAGGGACTGCCTTACCCAATGCCTCTCTACACTGCCGGCAAGGATGACGTATATGTAGGTCGTGTACGTGAGGACCTCGCTAATGACAACGGTCTTACCTTCTGGCTCTCTGGCGACCAGATCAAGAAGGGTGCTGCGCTGAACGCCGTTCAGATTGCTGAGTACCTCATCAAGGTAGGCGACGTTAAGTAATAAAGAATAAAAGGGAGTATTGGGCGTGTCGCAAATAAGCGATTACGCCCAATTATTCCCTTATTTTTTATAAGTAGGTATGCATAATTATTTACTCAGCTTTCTGAAGAAGTTAAGTAGTTAAGACACTTGCTCTATACAATTTAATGAGATTATTTTACAGTTGCATATCCTTACGCCGCAAAAGCATAGCTTTTACACGGTAAAACGATAGCTTTTACACGGTAATTTGATAGCTTTTACGCGGTAAAACGATAGCTTTTACAACGCTCTTTGTAATAGACTGACTACAAGTGCGTTGGAGAAGGCACAGAAAAGACCTCAAACGATACAAAATACAGTTTCGCACGAAACAGTATGGCATAATATACAAAGGCAACGTTGAACTATAAATACTTAAATAACATAAAATATCCAGCTGACCTTCGCAATCTATCAGTGGAGGCCCTGCCGGATGTATGCTCAGAACTGCGCGACGACATAGTGAAGGAGCTCTCGGTTAATCCTGGACACCTGGCTTCAAGTCTGGGTGTGACGGAACTGACTGTGGCACTGCACTATGTATATAACACGCCGGAGGATCGCATAGTATGGGACGTGGGACACCAGGCTTACGGACACAAGATCCTTACAGGCAGGCGCGAGTCTTTCTCCACTAACCGTAAACTGGGGGGACTGCACCCCTTCCCTACTCCAAGCGAGAGCGAATACGACACTTTTACCTGCGGACACGCATCTAACAGTATATCGGCGGCACTGGGCATGGCCGTGGCAGATGCCCATAACGGCTATAACCGACACGTGGTGGCTGTGATAGGCGACGGTTCCATGAGCGGCGGACTGGCTTTCGAGGGCCTCAACAATGTTGCCTCCTCGCCTAACGACCTGCTCATAATACTCAACGACAATAATATGTCGATAGACCGCAGCGTGGGCGGAATGAAGCAATATCTGCTATCACTAAACACCAATGAGAGCTATAACCGCTGGAGATACCGTGCCGCACAATGGCTTGAGGGACATGGTTTCCTCAACGACAAACGCAGAAAGAAAGCCATAAGGCTCAGCAACGCACTGAAGTCGGCACTGTCTTCACAAGCCAACATATTCGAAGGCCTCGACATAAGGTACTTCGGTCCGGTAGATGGACATGACGTAAAGGAACTGGTGCGAGTGCTGCGCCAGCTGAAAGACATGAAAGGTCCGAAGCTGCTGCACATACACACCATAAAGGGTAAGGGCTATGAGCCTGCCGAGAAGGCTGCCACGATATGGCACGCACCAGGCAAATTCGACCCTGAGACAGGTGAGAGAATTAAGGAGAACACTGACAACATACCACCGAAATACCAGGATGTGTTCGGTGAGACACTCGTGGAACTGGCAAAGGCTAACCCGAAGATTGTGGGAGTGACGCCTGCCATGCCGTCAGGATGCAGCATGAACATGCTGATGAAGGAGATGCCAGACCGTGCCTTCGACGTGGGCATCGCCGAGGGACATGCGGTGACATTCTCAGGAGGCATGGCGAAGGAAGGACTTACGCCATTCTGCAACATATACAGTGCATTCGCACAACGTGCCTACGACAATATAATACACGACGTGGCAATAGAAGGCCTCAACGTAGTGTTCTGCCTTGACCGCGCCGGAATAGTGGGTGAAGACGGTGCCACGCACCATGGTGCCTTCGACCTCGCCGCACTGCGCCCCGTTCCGAACCTCACCATCTGTGCACCAATGAACGAGCATGAGCTGCGCAAGATGATGTACACGGCACAGTTGCCGGGAATGGGTGCCTTCGTAATACGCTACCCACGAGGCAGAGGCGTATTGACAGACTGGCGCTGCCCACTGGAGGAAATAGCCATAGGCAAAGGACGCAAGGTTGCCGACGGCACCGACGTGGCGGTACTCTCTATCGGCAATATAGGCAACAACGTGACGAAGGCCATTGAAATCCTGCACTCTGAAGGTACGGACATATCAGTGGCACACTATGACATGCGTTTCCTGAAACCTATCGACACTGAGATTCTCAACGAGGTAGGAAGGAACTTCAAGTACGTGATAACAGTGGAGGACGGAGTAAAGAACGGCGGACTCGGTTCTGCCGTACTGGAATACTTTGCCGACCACGACATGACGCCAAAGACCATACGACTGGGCATGCCTACCGATACATTCGTGGAACACGGTACGGTGGCACAGTTGCAGCATATAGTAGGAATTGACCCGACGACAATAGCGGAAGTCATAAAGGTGGGATCTAAAAATCCCCACGATTTAAATTAGTCAATTATATGAATATCATTATGTCATCTTTT
>DGHL01000068.1 GCA_002392645.1 Prevotellaceae bacterium UBA3849 | reverse complement strand
ATTATAACATTTTTGAGAATGGCGATGAATATATTTTGGACTTCTTAGTATCGGAAACCGAGGACGGTTTGGTGAAAATAGTTGAGCATGATGTTCATCACTATAAGCAGGTAACAAGTCATGGAAAGAAGGCTTTGCAGCTTACCTTTATAAGTGAAAGAAGCTATGGCGATAACATTATGCCATTTCTTAATTCATTAAAAGACCGGCGTGAAAACGTGATAACAGATTTAACCCAAATGAATATTAAATGTAGGGTCAAGTAAATTCCAATTTATCTGAGTGTGATATGACTTTAAGAAATAAACTTATAGATATTGCTTTGCAATGGCAAGATAGTTTTGGGGTTGCGCCATCAATTACAAGTGCCCTTTCCGAATATGATGCTGCCATGTTAGTTGGGATGTCTGAAAATGAGTATTCAGAATACATGAAGGACAAAACAGCTGTAAGTAAAGGTGCAGATTTTGTTTTTAACAATATAAGATATCAAGTAAAAGCTAATCGTCCAAGCGGCAAAAAAGGCAGTTTTGTAACAATGGTTCCAAAGGCTTCTAATTACGAATGGGACAAATTGATATGGATTCTCTACGATAAAAAATATGTCATACAAGAAGCTTGGGAATGGTGTGTTAAGGATTACATATTAGCTTTTGACAACATTAAGAGATTATCTCCCAATCACTATAGAAAGGGGAAGTGTCTATATCAAATAGAGAGTTTATAGTATGTCAAACATTCAAATCACACAAGGTGACTTTGAGAAGAAACTGAAGCTTCCGTTTGCTCCTGGCATCAGGGCCGGAACGCCTTGATTTCCAACTTGCAGAGCAGTTTGGCCTACGGCCTTCCCAATCAAAAGATTGTCGTATTCTCATCCAACTATGAGTTGATACGGACGTGAAGCGTATCAAGGCATTGAAACTATATCCCATCAATATCCTTAAATCAATCTGTCACTTTTTTCCCGTTTTTACTTACACTTTGATTTTCAAGACTTCTGTTTTTCGGCATTATTTTCAAGAATACGGGCAACAAGACGCAAAAACGCCGTTTTTCAGACCATCCATAACTTGTTGATAATCAGCAACGGCAGTTTCAATGCCTTGCTGAAAGGATTGTAAAAGCTATCGTTTTACCTTGCAAAAGCTATCATATTACAACGTAAAAGCTATCGTTTTACCCTACAAAAGCTATCATATTACAGCGTAAAAGCTATCATATTACAATAAAGGCTGCCAAAACGCATCATGTTTGGGCAGCCTTTATCGTATTTTCACATTACAGATAGCTTTTTTCGAGTCTGCATGCGAACATCTCCATTTTGACACTTTGCTATGTTTTTTGCTGTTTTTATAACAAAATATCAAAAAAACGATATGGTTTTATATTGCGTAGCTTACGCGAGCAGTTTCAGGTATTTCTCTATGGCGTCGCGTATCTCTGAGATGCAGATAAACTCGTCGGCACTGTGTGAGCGCGAGCTCTCGCCCGGACCGAGTTTGAACGATGGGAAGCGCATCAGCGCCTGGTCTGACAGCGTAGGCGAGCCAAACGGTTTCATGCCCATCTCCACGCAGCGACGTATCAAAGGATGGTTGGCTGGGATGCTTGACGAATGCAGGTGGAAAGAGCGCGCCTTTATCTCGCTCTTCAACTTGCCTTGCAGAAACTCAAACACTTCTTCGTTGGTATAATGCTCATTGGTGCGCACGTCGATGATAAACTTACACTCATCGGGCACCACGTTGTGCTGCGTACCGCTGTTCACCACCGTGCACTGCATCTTCGTGGGACCGAGCAGGTCGCTAACCTTCTCAAACTTATAGTCGCGTATGAACACGAGGTCGTCAAGCGCCTCGTATATGGCATTCACTCCCTCGTTGCGGGCTGCATGGCCGCTCTTGCCGTGGGCAGTGCCGTCAATAACCATCAGTCCGCGCTCAGCAATGGCAGGCTGCATGCCCGTAGGCTCACCTACGATGGCAATCAAGTCCTTCCCAGCCTTCTCTATGGGTGAAGGTATGACATTCTCTTTATTTGTAAAATTTTCATTTGACGAAGGTAATTTCTTCCCCTCCCCCACGGGGAGGGTAGGGAGGGGCTGTTGTTGCAGCACGCTCCTTATGCCGCCTGCACCGCTTACCTCTTCCTCACATGAGGCAAGGTAGATGAGGTTGAAGTCCCTTCCAACCTTCCCCGCAGGGAGGGGCTTTTGGGTCAGAATCCTGAACACCTGCAGCAGACTTACCAGTCCGCCGCCGCAGTCGTTAGAGCCTAGTCCATAGAGGCGGTCACCCTCGATGGTGGGAGTGAAAGGGTCGCGCGTCCATGTGCTCACAGGTTTCACCGTATCGATGTGCGCATTGAGCATTATGGTAGGCAGGGAGTCGTCCCAGTCTTCCGACATTATCCAGATGTTGTTGCCCTTACGACAAGGCGAGTAGCCATAATCCCTTATGGTTTGCTCCATGATGTCGGCGGCAGCAGTCTCGTCGCGGCTTACGCGTGGCGTTGCGATAAGGCGCTTCAGCAGGGTCACCGCATCGTCCACATATTGCTCTATATTGATGTCTTTCTCCATTTCGGTCTTATTCCTTACGGTTTTTCTCTTTGCAAAGTTAGGAATAAATGTTTGTTCCTCCAAATAATTTTGAGGAAAAAACCATGCTGACAGGCAGAAAGTTTTTGCGAAATTTGGATATGTCGTGGATTTTCGTTATTTTTGCATCGAATTTAATAAAACAAGACTGCTATGCAAACATTATGTCATCTTGCCAAGCTGCCATATGAGCAGGCGAAGAAATACGGAGACAAGACCGTATTCGAGTATAAGGACTTCGGCGGTACTATGTGGAAGAAAGCCTCATGGCAGGACTTTGCCGACAATGCCCGTCGTGTGTCGTTGGCCATGCTCCGTGCCGGTGTGAAGGTGCAGGAGAACATCGGTGTGTTCTCACAAAACTCACTGCCATACATATATACCGATTTCGGTGCTTTCGGCGTGAGGGCGGTAACGATACCGTTCTATGCCACAAGCTCTGAACAGCAGTTGCAGTATGTCATCAACGATGCACAGATACGCTTTTTCTTCGTTGGTGAGCAGGAGCAGTACGACAAGGCGCGCCGCGTACAGGCCCTATGCCCTACGCTGGAGCGCATCATAATATACGACCAGTCGGTTACGCTGGCTGAGCACGATGCTACGTCGGTGTACTTCAAGGACTTCATAGAAGAGGGAAAGAAGATGGGTGATGAACAACTCAATGCCCTTCTCTCATCAATTAGCGATAATGATATCGCCAACATACTCTACACCTCAGGTACTACGGGCGAATCAAAGGGTGTGGTACTTACCAACGGACAGTACATGGCGGCATTCAAGGCTAACGACAAGTGCGTGCCGGTGGGCGAGGACGACCGTGTGATTACGTTCCTGCCTATAACACATATCTTTGAGCGCGGATGGGACTTCCTCGCACTTACCGAGGGTGCCACCATCATCATAAACACTGACCCGCACGAGATACAGAAGTCTATGCGCGAGACTCACCCTACGTGTATGTCTGCCGTGCCACGCTTCTGGGAGAAGGTGTATGCCGGTGTGCAGGAGAAGATAGACAATGCCTCGGGTATGCAGAAGAAGATGTTTATGGAGGCATTGGAGACAAGTCGCCGCTACAACATAGACTGTAAGGCTGCAGGCAAGAAACCGGGACTGGGCCTGCGCATGAAGTATGCGCTGATAAGCAAGACGGTGCTGTCGCTCGTAAGAAAGCAGTTCGGACTGGTGAAGCCTAACATCTTCCCTACGGCAGGTGCAGTGGTGTCGAAAGAGGTGGAGGAGTTCGTGCACTGCCTCGGACTGAACATGATAGTGGGTTACGGACTTACGGAGAGTCTTGCAACGGTATCGTGCGACCACCGCGACGAGCCTTTCACCATAGGTTCCGTAGGACGTCCTATCGAGGGCATAGAGATACGCATAGGCGAGAACTCTGAGATATTGCTGAAAGGTCCTACCATCACCCGTGGCTACTATAACCGCGACGCCATTAACAAGGAGTCATTCACTGAGGACGGTTTCTTCCGCACTGGCGATGCCGGCTACATGAAGGACGGCGAGCTCTACCTCACCGAGCGCATCAAGGACCTCTACAAGACCAGCAACGGCAAGTATGTGGCACCGCAGGCTGTGGAGTCGAAGCTGCTTGTTGACAAATACATTGAGCAGATAGCAGTGATAGCCGACGAGCGTAAGTTTGTCAGCGCACTCATTGTGCCTGCCTACGCACTGCTTGAGGAGTATGCACGTGAGCAGGGCATACCGTTCAAGGGGCGCGAGGACCTCTGCACCAACGAGAAGATAATAAAGATGCTTACCGAGCGCATCAACACCCTGCAGCAGGGACTGGCAGGCTATGAACAGGTGAAGCGCTTCACGCTGCTTACCGAACCGTTCACCATGGAGAACGGCGAACTCACCAACACGCTGAAGACCCGCCGCCCCGTGATAATAAAGAACTATGCCGAGGTGATAGAGAAGATGTATCAGGAGTAATAGATTAAATAATGATAACGCAAGAACAACTAAAAGACATTCAGGAGCGTGCAGACGCTTTGGCGCGCTACCTTGACATTGACCGTAAGAAGATTGAATACGAAGAGGAAGACCTGCGCACGCAGGCTCCCGACTTCTGGGACGATCCCGAGAGGGCTCGCGCTCAGATGAAGGTAGTGGGCGAACTTAAGAAATGGATTGACGGATACAAGGAGGTGAGTGCAGCTGCCGAGGAGGTGCAGCTGTCAATGGACTTCTACAAGGAGGACATGGCTACCGAGGAGGATGTGGACAACGCATACGCCCGTGCACTGAAGGCCATCGAGGACCTCGAACTGAAGAATATGCTGCGCCAGGAGGAAGACCCTATGGACGCAGTGCTGAAGATAAACTCTGGTGCCGGCGGCACCGAGGCACAGGACTGGGCGCAGATGCTCATGCGTATGTATATGCGCTGGGCTGAGAAGGGCGGTTACAAGTGCACCATCGTTGACCTGCTGGAGGCTGACGATGCCGGCATCAAGTCGGTGACGATGCAGATAGAGAATACCGGCAGCGCCGACTATGCCTACGGTTACCTGAAGTCAGAGAGCGGCGTGCACCGTCTGGTGCGCGTTAGTCCGTACAACGCTCAGGGCAAGCGTATGACCAGCTTCGCCTCTGTCTTCGTCACACCGCTCGTTGACGACACCATCGAGGTGTATGTTGACCCTTCACGCATATCATGGGACACCTTCCGCTCAAGCGGTGCCGGTGGTCAGAACGTGAACAAGGTGGAGACCGGTGTGCGCCTGCGCTATATGTATCAAGACCCCGACACCGGCGAGGAGGAGGAGATACTCATTGCCAACACTGAGAGCCGTAAGCAGCAGCAGAACCGTGAGAACGCCATGCGACTGCTCAAGTCTCAGCTCTATGACCGCGCCATGAAGAAGCGCATGGAGGCACAGGCTGCCATAGAGGCAGGCAAGATGAAGATTGAGTGGGGCTCGCAGATACGCTCATACGTGTTTGACGACCGCCGCGTGAAGGATCATCGCACGAACTATCAGACATCTGACGTTGACGCAGTGATGGACGGTAAACTTGACGGATTTATCAAGGCTTACCTCATGGAACTGAACAATAAGGACTAAGTCTCTTCCCTACCCCTCACAAAGAGGATGGGAAGATACATGAACGATATAAAATGATATAACAACTTAAACATCTATTTAACTATGAGCAAGAACAAGAACAATGCTAAGCGTAAGGCTTATGCAGAGAAGAAAGAGCAAGAGGGACGTAACGTAATCAACTGGATCTTCGGCATACTGGTAGCTCTCGGCGCTCTGTACGCTATATATACCATAGCAATACAGTAATAAAAAACAATGGAAATAGAACGTAAGTTTCTCGTGAAGAGAGACGATAGTTTCCGAAAGATGGTGGCATCCTCATCAATGATAGCCCAGGGCTATATGGATGTTAAGGGTGCCACCGTGAGGATTCGTCTGCGCTCTCCCTTACCCGATACCGACGGCAATGGCGGCAAGGCATACCTTACCATCAAGGGGCCGTCTGCCAACGGCATCTCACGCTACGAGTTTGAACGCGAGATACCGCTCGACGATGCCCGCGAGATGCTGAAGCTATGTCGTGGCGAACTGGTGGAGAAGACACGCCACCTCGTGCCCGTTGGCAAGCACACCTTCGAAGTAGATGAGTTTCATGGTGCTAACGACGGACTGCTGTTCTGCGAGGTGGAACTGCAGAGTGAGGACGAGGCATTCGAACATCCAGCCTGGCTGGGACCAGAGGTTACGGGCAACCGTCATTTCTATAACAAAGGACTGCTCTCAAACCCTTATCCAAACTGGCGCGACGAACTGCCGGAGGAGTTTCGTTGACGAATTGAAGAATAAAGATTACCGTAGTTTAATGAATTGGGAAGAAGAAACAGAACGACGTGTTGCCAAGGGCGTGGCATACTTCAAGCAGGGATATAACTGCTCACAGTCTGTCACGTTGGCGTTCGCCGACTGGTATGGAGTGCCCGAAGGACTGATGGCACGTATCAGTGCCTCTTTCGGTGGAGGCATGGGACGCATGCGCGAGACATGCGGCACGGCATCAGGTATGTTCATGCTTGCCGGACTTGAAGAGGCTTCCGAGGAAGCTAACAAAGAGATAAAGGCAAGGAACTATGCCGTGGTGCAGCGTCTGGCAGCCGACTTCAAGGCACAGACGGGCGGCAGCATGATTTGTCGCGAATTGCTCAGCGGCTATATAAAGAATGTAAATACTAACCCTACGCCCGACGAGCGCACCGACGAATACTACAAGAAACGTCCGTGCGTACGTATGGTGGAGCTTGCCGTACGCACATACATGCGATATCTGCAGGAGAAAAACGAACAATGAATATAACGGAGTACCTGCAGTCACATCCTTTGCTCAGGCTCATCGCTGTGCTCATAACCGGCATTGCGGTGGGATATGGTATGCAGACTCCCCAATTTCTCTTGCAGCATGGCATCAGTGTCACTACCGCATGTTGCTACGCACTGCTGGCATCATTGCTGATATCGGCACTGCTACGAAGACATTGCAGGGTGGCATCAATAGCATTGCTGAGCGCTACATTCCTCCTCGGCATCTTCCTTATAAAGAGCGAGCGCCACACATACACCGTGCCCTTCGCACCACAAATAGAACAGTTCATGGAGGAAAGCAGGGCTGAGCTCTCTGCCATATACCAGACTCAAGGTCTTTCTGACGACGAATATGCCATAGTAGCAGCCATGACACTGGGTGAACGGCAGCGCGTAAGCACACAGTTGCGCGAGATATACTCCATAACAGGCGCTTCTCATCTCTTTGCCTTGTCGGGACTTCATCTGGGCATCATATATATGATGCTGACGTTGCTACAACCTAAGCTGCTGCTATTCAAGCTACGAAGACTACGCCGACCGTTGCTGATGCTGTTCGTAGTGCTTCAGATAGTCACAATATGGGCATACGTGCTGCTCGTAGGATGCCATGCCTCACTGATGCGTGCGGCGGTGATGCTTACCACATACACCATAGCAAGGCAGATGTCACGCCATCCGGAAAACATATCAGTGCTTGCTTTCACCTGCGCATTGCTGCTAGCAATATACCCCGAATGGCTGTTCGACGTTGGTTTCCAGATGTCTTTCATGGCTGTACTGAGCATAACGCTGCTATACATTCCGCTGCGCAACAAACTGTTTACCGACCCTTCGGCACTGCGCCCCGAGTTTCTGCAGCCACTATGGAAGTTCTTCCAGACGTTCTTCCTTCAGATGCTGCTGCTGTCTTTCTGCGCACAGATAGGCGTGGCGCCACTGATAGCACTCTACTTCGGGCGTTTCTCATGCTATTTCCTGCTTACCAACCTGCTAGTCCCCATACTAACCACACTGACGATATACCTGTCGCTCAGCATACTGCTGTTTGGTTTGCTTTCAACATGGATGCCCGCGCTTTGCGGCTCATTGCTGTCATGGCTCGTTCCATGCGTCATAGCATGCGTAAAGACATTCAACGGCTACCTCACAGGCATTGCATCACTCCCCTATTCAAGCATAGACGGCATACACATCAACGTCATACAGACATTCCTTATATATATAATAATATTCTGCAGTTGTATGCTTGCATATCACCTGCACCACGGATTGCGTCGCAGGCTCAACCGGGTGCAGACCGACAACAAATGACTACACATAATATATCACACACACATAACTTATAACACCTATGAAAAGATTTCTACTATCATTCATCATCTCCGTCACAGCATTCGCTGCAGCAAAGTCACAGAACCCGTACCTGCCGTTGTGGGAGTTTATTCCTGACGGCGAGCCTTACGTGTTTGAAGACCCCGACAACCCGGGCAAGTACCGTGTATATATATACGGTTCGCACGACATGCTGCGCCAGTATTACTGTGGCCGCGACCAGGTGGTGTGGTCTGCCTCGGTTGACAGTCTCGACAAATGGCGCTTTGACGGTGTGATATTCGCCTTGACAAAAGACCGTGACGGCAATCTCATCAATGCTGACGGAGCAGGCGACGTGCTCTATGCCCCCGACGTGCTTGAGACGCGCGACAGCACCGGACGAAAGGTGTATTACCTCTATCCAAACGTGCAGTCTGACGAGCGCGGCAATGCCGTGGCACGCTCATACCGTCCCGACGGACCTTTCGAGGTATGCAACTGGAGCAGCGACAACCCACGACGCACCGTAGGACCATTCTCGTTTGACCCTGCAGCCTTTGTCGATGACGACGGCAGGGCATACGGATACTGGGGCTTCATGGGCTCTAACGCAGCGGAGATTGACCCCAAGACCATGAGCACCGTAAAGCCAGGCACGGAGATAATCAAAAACATGATTCCGCATAAGGACATGGACAAGACATACCGCTTCTTCGAGGCATCGTCAATACGAAAAATCAAGGATAAATACGTGTTCATTTACAGCCGCTGGACCAACGACAACGAGGACGGGCTGCCTGCAAGCAACTATACGCTGGCTTACTGCTATTCTAACAGTCCGCTGGGACCGTGGACCTACGGCGGAACCATCATCGACGGACGCGGCAAGGAACACCGTCCCGACGGCACCACGGTGGCTACGGCATGCCCTTACGGCAACACACACGGCAGCATCTGTGAGATTAACGGCAAGTGGTGGGTGTTCTACCACCGTCAGGCGGGCACGTCTGAATACTCACGCCAGGCCATGGTGGCACCTGTCAGCGTGGAGGTGGTAGAGGGCAAGGACGGCTACGTGCGCATTAGCGAGGCTGAGTTTACCTCTGAGGGATTCAAGACCGAGGGACTCGACCCCTACACCGAGTATGCAGCGGGCATAGCATGCTATTTCACCAACCCTAAGAAGCCATATCAGAAATTCCCTAACGTATATTACTACGGCTCGCACATAGGTATCTGTCGCATTGACACCATAGCAGCCGCCGGCGATGCCTCTAAGACTCTGTATCAAGAGGCTTGCGCCATGAAAAATCCATACGACCCTTCGGTAAACCGTTGCTACATGGTGGACAATACCGACGGTTCCGTAGTGGGATATAAGTATTTCGACTTCAGCCGCACATACGGCAAGAAGAACCTCAAGCTGCACCTTGACTTGCAACGCGACGATACCGACGGCAGGATAGACATCTACCTTGATCGTCCGAGCGAGGCTGAAGGTGGAGTTTGCATAGGCAGCCTCAACGTATCGCAAAGTACAAGGCAGGCCACCATAAAGGTGCCTGAACTAAGTCATCATAACGGCAAGCATGCTTTGTTCCTCGTATTCTCTTCTGCCACGAAGGACAAGAGCATCTGCACGCTGCACACCATAAGGTTCAGCGAATAGTACCGCCAAAAGCGCCTGGAGCAAAAAAAACATTCCACATCCATTTGCTTTTACAAAAATATTTCGTAATTTTGCAGCCGGAAACGTAACACACACATATTATAAATATGGAATATATGTCACAAGAGGGCTACGACAAGCTCGTAGCCGAACTGCGCCACATGGAGACCGTGGAACTGCCACAGGTGCGCGACGCAATAGCCGAGGCTCGCGACAAAGGCGACCTGAGCGAGAACTTTGAATACCATGCCGCCAAGCGCGAGCAAGGCAGGTTACTTGGCAGGATACGCTATAAGCAGCGTGTGCTGGCGCATGCCAGGGTTATCGACATGTCGAAGTTGGGTGCCGACAGCGTACAACTGCTCAGCAAGGTGGCAATTACCAACCTTGCCAACAACAATAAGATGACCTACACCATAGCCAGTCCGCATGAGGCAGACCTACGCGAGGGTAAGATTTCCATCAAATCGCCCATAGCACAGGCGCTGCTCAACAAGCGTGTGGGCGACACTGTGGAGGTGCGTGTACCTGCTGGCATGCTGAAGCTGCGCATTGAGAGCATCAGCCAGTAAGACGGCTTTTGACACCCACTTAATATAAAGGCATCAGGTTTTTAATAACCCGATGCCTTTATTGTTTTTTATCATCGTCGTTTTCTTACTGCTACCGGCTCTGACATGAGTCCAACGAATATGTTACACGCTCTGACAAGTATGAACAGACCATGTAATTCTCTATGAAAGCAAAGGCTTTTAGAATGAAAAGCATAGCATCTAAAAAGTAAATTCACTGAAATAACTTTGCAAATTCACTGAAATTGCTCTGTAAATTCAGTGAAATTGCTCTGTAAATTCAGTGAGATTACATTTAAGAAGATGTGCTTTCACACAGAATATGCATTCATAATTAAATGAGCAAGTGTATTACAGCATCACACAGACGGAGCGATTTAATGTGTAAAGTATAGCGATTTAATGTATAATGTATAGCGGTTTAATGTATAATGACGTATAATATATAATGATGTATAATGCTATCAGATAAGAACGAAAAAGCCCTGCACATCATAACGATGCACAGGGCTTGCTTTATATTTAGCCTTACAGACTGGGAATATCACCTGTCCTAAAGGCCTTGGTTTTGCATTAAAACCGTTCGCTTAGAGCTTTGGACCAGCAGCTACGAGAGCCTTACCAGCCTCGTTTGTTGTGTACTTGTCAAAGTTCTTGATGAAGCGTGCTGCCAGATCCTTAGCCTTTGTCTCCCACTCAGAAGCGTCAGCGTATGTGTCGCGTGGGTCGAGGATGGCTGGGTTAACGTTTGGCAGAGCTGTTGGAACCTCGAAGTCGAAGAATGGGATCTTCTTGGTCTCAGCCTTGAGGATAGAACCGTCGAGGATAGCGTCGATGATACCACGTGTGTCAGGTATAGAGATACGCTTGCCTGTACCGTTCCAACCAGTGTTAACGAGGTATGCCTTAGCACCGCTCTTCTGCATCTTCTTAACGAGCTCCTCAGCGTACTTTGTTGGGTGCAGCTCGAGGA
>DGHL01000045.1 GCA_002392645.1 Prevotellaceae bacterium UBA3849 | reverse complement strand
TCGAGGGCAAAATGTTAACTGATAAGGGAGCATAGCGGGCTATGTGACCGCAGAAGTTAACAGTTTGCACCGAAAGAAAACAAAAATATGACATAATGCCATTCATGTAATTAACTAATTTAACTCGTGGGAATTTTTAGAACCCACCTATAAGATGAAACGCATATTAAGTATCTTGCGCGACGCCTTTATGCCAGCCACACGTACTACGTTGTGGCTGCTTAAGATTATGATACCCATATCGCTTGCCGTACGACTGCTGCAGTATTACGGCGTGATAGAGTGGGTGGCGCAGTACCTTAACCCGCTGTTTCAATACATGGGACTGCCGGGAGCATCTGCCATAGCCTTCCTTACGGGAGCCTCGGTGACCACATACGCATGTCTTGCCGTGATGCTGAGCATGCACCTCACCCTGCGCCAGGCCACCATCATAGCCATCATGGTGCTGATATGCCATGCACTGCCCATGGAGTGTGCAGTGGTGAAGAAGGTAGGCTCCAAGCCGTTCAAGATGGCAGTGCTGAGGATTGTGGGAGCATTTCTCGCTGCACTGTACCTCAACCTGGTATTGCCTGAGATGCCGCAACCTTTCACTACCATGCCGGTGGCAGACAGCATCGCCTCCGTATGGGAGGTGGTAGAGCAGTGGCTGTGGGCATCGCTGAAGCTGTGCGCAATGATCTACGGACTGATATATGGCTTGATGGTATTGCAGCGCATACTCGACAAGCTCGGTATAATGCGTATGCTTACGCAACCGCTGCGCCCGTTGATGCTCTTCTTCGGATTGCCCGAGAATGCCTCGTACCTGTGGCTTGTGGGCAATGTGCTCGGCATCAGCTATGGCTCTGCCATGATGCTTGACCTTGAAGAGCGTGGAGAGATAACGCGCGAGGAGGCTAACGAGGTGAACTATCATCTTATAATGAATCACTCAATGCTGGAGGACACCCTCGTCTTTGCCGCTGCCGGCGTCTCTGCTGCATGGATCCTGTCAACGCGAATACTCTTTGCCTTCTTGCTCGTATGGTTCAGGAAACTGTATAAACGTATGCTGGCACTTCGCAAATCTTACGTTGAACAATAAAAAAAACTGAGGTACAGAAGCCTGTATCTCAGTTTTTCTTACATTGTATATATCCATTATGTTCTTAGTATTCAAGAAGGATTAGCAATACCGTAGTCCAGTGTGCTATGGCACCGAGCAGTACGAAGATGTGCCAGATGGCATGGAACCCTTTGCGGTTGTCGTGTGCAAAGAAATATGTGCCTGCGGTATAGAATACTCCCTCGGCTATGAGTGCTATCATTGCAGCTGTTGACAAACGGTCCCATACGGGTTTGATGATAAACAATACGCTCCATCCCATAACCAGATACAGTGCAAGCGATAGCTTAGGGTATTTGCCCATGGCGAACACCTTGTAGAACACTCCGCCTATCACTGCCGCCCACTGTATGCCGAATACCAGCCAGCCAAGCCATCCGCCTATCACTGCCACGCATATCGGTGTGTAGGAACAGGCTATCATGACGTAGATGCTGATATGGTCAAGCTTACGCAATACCTGCTTTGCCTTGCCAGGCCATACCCAGTGGTATATGGTACTGGAAAGGAACATAAGGAACATTCCGGAGATGAAGAATATTACTCCGAATGCCCACTGCCATCCCCTATATACTGCGGGCCATGCCATCCATATACTTGAAAGGGCAAAGACCGCACCTGTGAGATGTGTCCATGTGTTTGCAAGTTCGCCGTTTATAGGCAGTGCTTTCGTTTTACTCATTCTTCTGTTGATGATTATTGAGGAATCATAGGATTCCAGAGAATGCTATGGGATTTCAGAAAATTTCCTTTGTGCCGTCAGGCGTTTGTGGTGGGTATCTCAAACTTCTTCTTCTGCAGCACGAAGTTCGTGCCCAGGTATTTCTCACGCACGGTCTGGTTGGCAGCCAGTTCGTCAGGGGTGCCGTGGAAGAGTATGCGGCCTTCGAACAAGAGGTATGCACGGTCGGTGATGTTCAGCGTTTCGTGTACGTTGTGGTCGGTTATGAGAATACCGATGTTGCGGTGCTTCAGCTGCCATACCACGCGCTGTATCTCCTCAACGGCGATAGGATCGACGCCGGCAAAAGGCTCGTCGAGCATTATGAACTTAGGCTCTATGGCAAGGCAGCGGGCAATCTCTGTACGACGGCGCTCACCACCCGACAGACGGTCACCATAGTTCTTCCTGACCTTCTGCAGTGAAAATTCCTTGATGAGGCTTTCCAGTTTCTCCATCTGATACTCCTTAGGCTTGCCGGTCATCTGAAGCACGGAGAGAATGTTGTCTTCCACCGTCATCTTGCGGAATACGCTTGCCTCCTGCGGCAGGTAGCCTACGCCGTTGCGCGCATGCTCATACACCGCCATGGATGTAATTTCCTTGTCGTCGATATATACATGACCGGCATTTGGCACCACAAGTCCGGTGGTCATGTAGAACGAGGTGGTCTTACCGGCACCGTTTGGTCCCAGCAGACCGACAATCTCACCTTGGCTGACCTGAAACGATACCTCGTTGGCCACGGTGCGCTTGCCGTAGATCTTTACCAACCCCTCGCTGCGCAGGGTTGACCTCTTCTGACTCTTGTTATCAAGCATTGATGGCTGCTCTTGCATCGTTATACTCCTTTATAAGTCTGTTCATTATCACGCTGACAGGTTCTACCTGCTTTATGGCGCTGGCTATCTGTCCGATTTCCATCTCGCCGTTCTCTGTGTCACCGTCGAAGATGCCGCGGCGTGTAGCCTTCTCACCGAGGATGTCAAGCAACTCAGGTACGTCGGCACCCTTCGCTTCAGCCTCGGCAATACGGTTGTAGAGTCCGTTCTTGACCAGTCGTGACGGAGCCAGTTTCTTAAGGCAGAGCATTGTGTCGCCCTCCTCAAGGTTAGTGCAAGCCTGCTTGAAGGCATCGCTTGCGCTGCTCTCCTCAGCCAAGGCAAACAACGTGCCTATCTGCACGCCCTCTGCACCCAGCACCTGTGCCGCCAGGCAAGCCTGGCCAGAGGCAATGCCGCCGGCTGCTATCAGTGGCAGCGTGGTAGCCTTGCGCACCTGTGGAATGAGGCACATCGTGGTGGTCTCCTCCTTGCCGTTGTGGCCGCCAGCCTCAAATCCCTCTGCCACTACTACGTCAACGCCAGCCTCCTCACATTTCTTAGCGAACTTGGATGATGACACTACGTGGGCCACCGTCATGCCGGCATCGTGAAAACGCTGGGTGTATTTCTTAGGACTGCCTGCTGAGGTGAACACTATCTTGCAACCTTCCTCGATAATCATGTCTATCAGTGAGTCTATCTGCGGATACATCAGCGGCAGGTTGATGCCCCAAGGCTTAGTGGTTGCTGCCTTAATCTTCTGTATATGCTCGCGCAACAGGTCAACACTCATGGTGCCTGCGCCTATCAGTCCCAGTCCGCCTGCGTTACTTACTGCGGCAGCCAGTCGCCAACCGCTGCACCATGCCATGCCACCTGCAATCACAGGCTGTTCTATGCCGAATATTTCCTTTATTCTGTTTGCCATAATGGTATTTAATAATCAGATTATATCTTGTCAGGTGCAAAATTACAAAAACTTTTTCTGTCTGACAAACTTATTTGTAATTCTTAACTACTGAGATTTTCGTGTGTGTCGTCACTCCTTATTCTTAGTGTCCATGCAGATGGTCACCGGTCCGTCGTTGAGTAGCTCTACCTTCATGTCGGCACCGAACTCGCCTGTCTGTACGGGTTTGCCAAGTTGCTCCGTCATGGCTTTGCAGAATGCCTCATAAAGCGGAACGGTTATCTCATGGCTGCCTGCGCGAAGGTAACTGGGGCGGTTGCCCTTCTTGTAGCTTGCCCACAGGGTGAACTGCGATACTACGAGGATTTCTCCGTCAACATCCCTTACGCTGAGATTCATTACACCGGCTTCGTCGTCGAATACGCGAAGGTTGGCAATCTTCTTTGCAAGCCAGTCGATGTCCTCCTGTGTGTCGGCATTCTCGCAGCCGAGCAAGACGAGGTATCCCCTGCCTATGCTTGACTTGCATTCGCCATTGATGGTTACTGATGCGTGGCTTACGCGCTGTATTACTGCTCTCATATTTATAATTACAATGTTTGTTATCTGTCGCCTTCTACGTAATTCTCCATGAAAATCTTCTCACCGTCGAACACTGCATAGGTGAACTGCCACAGCCAGTCGCCGAGTATCATCAAGCGCGACTGCTTGGTCAGCATCAGGTCAAGCTCTATGTGGCGGTGGCCAAACATGAAGTAGTCTGTGTCGGGATGCTCCTTTAGATACTGTTTGGCAAACAGCACGAGGTGCTCTTTGTCCTCGCCCATGTATGGCGGCTCCTTGCCGTCCTCACGCTTCATGCGCGAGTGCTTCGCCCAGTTCAAGCCGAACTTCATTCCCAGGTCGGGGTGCAGCCACGTGAACAGCCACTGGCACACCTTGCTGTGGAAGATGCCTCGTATCATGCGGAACGTCTTGTCGGGGTCGCCCATGCCGTCGCCGTGGGCAAGGTAGAACGTCTTGCCATGCAGCTCGATGGTGGCTGGCTTATGGTGCAGTATCACGCCACACTCCTTTTCGAGGTATCCGTATGCCCAGATGTCGTGGTTACCGGTAAAGTAGTGCACCTCAACGCCCATGTCAGTGAGCTCAGACACCTTGCCGAGGAAACGCGTGAAGCCCTTTGGCACTACCTCTTTATATTCATACCAGAAGTCGAACATGTCGCCGAGCATGTATATGGCTTCGGCTTTGTCTTTTATCTCGTCGAGAAAACGTACCAGTCGGCGCTCTTGCGTGCGGCGGTGCTCCGTAGCAAGCGAACCGAGATGTGCGTCAGAAATGAAGTATATCATAAATCCTAATTCCGTTTGATATTTTCTGCAAAGTTACAAAGTTTTGCTGAAACAGACAAGAAAACGAGTATAGAATTACTAACAAACTTGTTACTAACAGACTTGTTACTTTTAACTTTTTTTGTCATGCAGACATTAGTCTGTCAGAAATAATTTCACTAATTTTGCATAAGAAACGACGAGTCGTGTGTCGCAGAATATATACTTATATCACGATGCTAAACAATATCATCTCATGACACAAACCATAATATAGACTCTCATAGGTAAGAACTTTTTTGAATAATAATTTGACTTCTTCGTTTTACAGTCGTATATTGAAATAGAGACACACGATGAAAGAAATCGACAGCGAAATAATATCACAATGCCAACGCGGTGACAAGACAGCCTTCAGGTATGTTGTTCAGACATACCAGCAAAGGGTGTTCTCGCTGGCGTTGAAGATGATTGCAAGCGAAGAAGATGCAAAGGACATCGTGCAGGAAACTTTTATCCGCGTGTGGCAAAACATTTCAGGCTATGACGACAGGCGCCCTTTCTTTACGTGGCTATACACCATAGCGTCGAGGCTATGCCTTGACCACCTGAAATCCTCATACATAAAAAGGTCTGTGGCAAACGACGAGGAGGTGTTCCGACGATATGCTTCTGACAGCAACAGCCAGCGAATGCTTGAAAACAGTGAGTGGGTGTCGATAGTAAAGCTGCTGGCAGAAGGGTTGAGTGAGAAACAACGGTTGGTATTCACACTATGTCAACTGGAGGGACTGACCTCACAGGAGACGGAAGAGATAACAGGAATGTCACCCTCGCAGGTAAAGAGCAACCTGTATGTGGCTCGACAAATAATCAGAAAGAAAATGAAGGAGTTGGGATATGAATAAGACAGATGAAATACTTAACAGACTGAAAGGCATGCAGCCGGTAATAGATAATCCTGATGAACTGACAGACAGCATCATGAATGCACTGCCGGAACAGACGGATGGCAAGACCGCGACAAAGGTAAGGATGTGGCCTTACATCATTTCGTTTGCAGCAGCGGCAGGATTGTTGCTGCTGTTGTCAATGGGATTCCACAAGAATGTCGCCACAGAGCCTGCCACGCTTGCACAGAAAGAGACGGTGCGACAGGCTGGTACACCGGCAAACGTATTGCGTGACACAATAAAGGTTGTGGAGAAGCTGGTGCTTGCACGGAATGTCAAGGCTAAGCAAACGACAGAGGCTCCAGAGCCTGACAGTCTGGAATATTACATAGAGAAGTTGGAAAAAGAATTGCAGCAAGTGAGCGACCGCTGTTATCTTGCCAGGGTAGAGGCTGTGATACAGGAAGACGAACAGCTATGCAGGGCTGTGAATGAGTTACTATATACTGGCAGGGACACCTCGCTGTTAGTTGCAAACGAAGTTATATTCTAGGTGGGTTCTAATAATTCCCACTGTCAGATTTTTGAATTTATTTCGAGGGCAAAATGTTAGCTGATAAGGGGGCATAGCGGGCTATGTGACCGCAGAAGCGAACAGTTCGC
>DGHL01000041.1:8193-8318 GCA_002392645.1 Prevotellaceae bacterium UBA3849 | reverse complement strand
GGCGACACCATCATCGGCATCAAGGGTCGCGTAGGCTTCGAGGCTGCCGCTCCTATGCTTATCATCGGTGCGCACCGTTTCCTTGAGAAGTTCACTCTGTCTAAGTGGCAGCAGTACTGGAAGGA
>DGHL01000041.1:0-8038 GCA_002392645.1 Prevotellaceae bacterium UBA3849 | reverse complement strand
GGTGTGGTAGAGCTTGAGCTCCATCCTCTCTGCTTCCAGACTGTAGGCGTTGACTCACCTAACGACCTTGTAAAGAACAAGCTCGGTGAATACGGTGAGACTGCCAAGGCATGGTCTTCAGAGGACGCCAAGGGCTTTATCAAGGTTTCTTCTACCGCCCTCCGCGCGTACTATCTGGCGCATCCGGGAGAGAGGAGATAAGCCAACCCCCTCTCCGTCAGCTTTGCTGACACCTCTCCCCGAGAGGGAGAGGGAAGAAATGGGATTTCCGACGATAGTACATGGCAGCGATATATATGCAATAATATATTACTGTATCGCCTGACAAACAATAGTATTCTCTATGGTACATAACAACGGTAGTTATAATACTGCGTCGCCTGACAGATATATGCTATTAAAGGAGTTCGCCAGAAAGAACAAGCAACATCCTACAGTAGCAGAGAGAATACTATGGGAATATCTGCGGGGTAGGAAACTCTGGTTCAAGTTTAACAGACAACATATAGTTGGCGACTATATCGTTGATTTTATCTGTATTGAGAAATCTCTTGTAGTAGAGGTTGATGGTGGCTACCATTCCGAATATGAGCAGATGCAGCGTGATAAATGCCGGACTGAACATCTGGAGAATATGGGACTACGGGTTATAAGATTCTCAAACGAGGAAATTCTTACTGATATAGAAGGTGTGTTAGATAACATACGAAATGAATTATACAATGAATAAAGAAGATAATAAGCAAAACATACTCACTTCCTCTCTCTCGGGGAGGAACGCCAGCAAGGCTGGCAAGGAGGGGGTCGTCAAAGTCGGCGTTCTCGGTGCCGCTGGCTACACTGGCGGTGAGCTTTTACGATTGCTCATCAACCACCCGGAGGTGGAGATAGTGTTTGCAAACAGTGAGTCAAATGCCGGCAACAAGGTATATGACGTGCACGAGGGACTCATGGGCGAGACAGAACTGGAGTTCACCAGCGAGATGCCTTTCGACAAGGTTGACGTAGTGTTCTTCTGCTTCGGTCATGGCAAGAGCGAGGCGTTCCTCAAGGAGCACACCATCCCTGCCAACGTGAAGATAATAGACCTGGCACAGGACTTCCGCATCAAGGGCAACCACGACTATGTGTATGGACTGCCAGAGACACATCGCGAAGAGATAGCACAGTGCCAGCATCTGGCAAACCCAGGCTGCTTCGCCACCTGCATACAGCTCGGACTGCTGCCATTGGCAAAGGCTGGTCTGCTTACGCACGACATCGCTGTCAATGCCATCACTGGTTCTACAGGTGCCGGACAGAAGCCGGGAGCTACAACTCACTTCTCTTGGCGTAACAATAACTTCTCAGTATATAAGCTGTTTACCCACCAGCATCTGCATGAGATTACGCAGACACTCAACGAACTGCGTCCGGAGGCTACTCCACGTGTCGTTGACACTCTCGACGAAGGCTACGACAAAGACGGTATCACCGTTGACTTCATACCTTACCGTGGCGACTTCGCACGCGGCATCTTCTGCACAGAGGTAATCACTCTCGACTCTGCTAAGTCTGCTGAGGAGGTTGCGGCATTATACAAAGATTACTATAAGGATGCCGCCTTCACCCACTACAGCGACAAGGCTCTCGACCTGAAGCAGGTGGTAAACACCAACAAGGCTCTTGTGCATACAGAGGTGTTCGGTCGCAAGGTCGTTGTCACATCTATGATAGACAACCTCCTCAAGGGCGCCGTAGGTCAGGCTGTGCAGAACATGAATATCATGTTTGGCTTGGACGAGACCGCCGGTCTGCGACTGAAGGCGAGCGCATTCTAACCCCCTCTCTGTCAGCTTTGCTGACATCTCCCCCCGAGAGGGGGAGGATGATATATGAAATCGTAAAACAAAGTATAACGTTAAAACAACCCCTCTATTGGTAATATAAATCCTCCCTCTCGGGGAGGAACGTCAGCAAAGCTGACAAGGAGGGGGTCTTTCTTATATTTATGAAACTATTCGACGTATATCCACTCTTCGACGTCAACATCGTCAAGGGACAAGGCTGTAAGGTATGGGACGATAAAGGTCAGGAGTATCTCGACCTCTATGGCGGACATGCCGTTATCAGCATAGGTCACTGCCATCCTCACTATGTGGAGATGATGACAAGTCAGCTTAACAAGTTAGGGTTCTACTCTAACTCAGTAATCAACAAGTTGCAGGTGCAGGTTGCTGAGCGTCTGGGCAAGGCCAGCGGCTATGAGGATTACCAGTTCTTCCTCATCAACTCTGGTGCCGAGGCTAACGAGAACGCACTGAAGCTTGCTTCATTCACCAACGGCCGCACTCGTGTGCTGTCAGCACAGAAGGCGTTCCACGGCCGTACATCGCTCGCTGTGGAGGTAACCAACAATCCTAAGATTATCGCACCTATCAACGATGGCGGTCACGTTACCTATCTGCCTATGAACGACCTAGCCGCATGGGAGGCAGAACTCAGCAAGGGCGATGTATGTGCCGTAATCCTTGAGTGCATACAGGGCGTTGGTGGCATACAGATGGCAACAGAGGAGTTTGCACAAGGTCTCGCTGCTGCCTGCAAGAAGTATGGTACCATCCTTATCTGCGACGAGATACAGTGTGGCTATGGCCGCTCTGGTAAGTTCTTCGCCCACCAGTGGCTCGGCATCAAGCCTGACCTCATCACTGTGGCTAAGGGCATCGGTAATGGTTTCCCAATGGCAGGCGTACTTATCTCACCAGACTTCAAGCCTGTATATGGACAGCTCGGCACCACCTTCGGCGGCAACCACCTCGCCTGCACCGCAGCACTGGCAGTGCTCGACGTAATGGAGAAGGAGAACCTCGTGGAGAACGCACGCACAATGGGTGAGTATCTCATGAGCGAACTGAAGAAGCTGCAGGCATCACCAGAAGGCAAGCACATCACTGACGTGCGTGGTCGCGGACTGATGGTAGGCGTAGAGTTTGATATCCCACAGGCAGACGTACGTAAGCCTCTCGTCTATGACCAGCACTGCTTCACCGGTTGCGCTGGCACCAACCTCCTGCGTCTGCTTCCACCTCTCTGCCTTACCAAGGAGAACGTGGACGACTTCATCGGCAGACTGAAAGCTATTCTGAAGACTATCAAGTAAAGAAAAGGATATTCTGAAAACATCGTAAGATAATAAAAGCGATGCTATGTGCCTCATGCCATAGCATCGCTTTTTTGTTGTGACTGCAAATAGAATAAAAACAACGAGTGTATATATTATCTTTTGCTTTGTTAAATACGATCTATTACACATTCAAACAACAATATTTTATGAAGTATATTTAATAAAATATCGTTAAAAAAGTATTTTATGAAGTGTATTTAATAAAAAAGTATTACCTTTGCATTGTGTAATGCTATTATTACGTTCTGTTTCAGAAATACACTTAATTTGCTTGGATTATGGAAATTATAGCAAGACGGACATATTTAGATGCAATCAACCAATGGTTAGGAAAAAATCTAATCATAGTACTTACAGGACAGAGGCGAGTAGGTAAGAGCTGCATACTGAAGCTATTGGCAGAAAACTGTCGTCAAAGTGGCAATGTAATATACATAGACAAGGAGAAGCATCAGTTTGAAGACATACAGGACTATCGTGACCTTAACGCATACATTGATGAACGTATAGTGAATGGACAGACGAACTATATTATTATTGATGAAGTGCAAACGATCACCGAGTTTGAGAAAACGCTGAGAAGTTTCTACTCGGAAGATAATGTAGAGGTGATAGTCAGCGGAAGTAATGCCAAGATGCTGAGTAGCGAACTTACCACAGTTATAGCCGGGAGGTATAAGGAGATATACGTGCAACCACTGAGCTATACGGAGTTTATGACGTTTCATAATCTTCCCGATGATGAAACCACGCTTATGTTGTACATAGAATATGGAGGGATGCCTGGACTTGCCACAATCGGGCTGGACAAGAATTTTAGTACGGAATATCTATCTGACATATACCATACTACTTTGCTGAAGGATGTAGTGATGCGCAATGAGATAAGAAACGTCACATTCATGGACCGCCTTGTGACATTCATGGCAGACAATGAGGGCAAGATAATCTCCGCCAACAGCATCAGCAAATATCTGAAGGCGAAAGGTCATTCTCTATCCCCTTCTATTATAATAAACTACCAGAAGATGCTTGCCGATGCATATATTATACATCAGGTGAACCGTTATGACATTCATGGTAAGCGTATCTTCGAGAGCAATGAGAAATATTACTTTGAAGACCACGGAATAAGAAACGCCATAGTAGGTGGGAGACGTGACGCAGATATAGAGAAGATAATCGAGAACATAGTGTATCAACATCTGATACGTTCTGGATACACCGTCTATGTAGGTCTGCTGCAAGCCGGAGAGATAGATTTCGTATGCAGCAAACCAAGTGGCGAGCGAATCTACATACAGGTATCTTACATAGTAGCCGACGAGCAGACACGAGAGCGCGAATTTGGGAATCTACGCAAGATTAATGACAACTACCCAAAATACGTAATATCAATGACTCCGCTTGTAAGTCGCAACGATGACAATGGAATCACTCACCTACACTTGAGAAATTTCCTTGTAGAAGGCTTGTAATGTATATTTAATAATAAAACACAAAAGGCAATTATTATCTTTGATTAACTACCTCACCACATGAAGAATATAACAACAACACTTCTGCTTTCCGTCTCCGTAGTATTATGTATGGTTATGGCAGCATGTCAATCCCAACCTGACAACAAAACATACCCTGTGATTGCCACGTTAGATTCGCCACTACCTGCTGACACTGCGCCACAGAAGGTACATACTGCCATCAATAAATGCAGTATGGACTGTTTTGAACGTATCATGTATGATGAACCGAATGACGTCAGCGTATGGAGTCTTTTGCGCTGCGGCCCAGACGTGTCGTCTGATGGCTATGGCATAATCATACAGGACAAGGAGAGGAAAACCTATTTCCCCGACATACGCCATGGCCGGAACCCTTTAGCTGAATATGAAGTCATAGGAGGTAGTATAGATCTAACCTGCGGAGCTATAGAGGGGACAGGCATTTTAACTGAGCGTTATTATACTTTTGGATGTCGCGATGATACAATATATTATTTGGCTTACAGCATTGACCCATACGAGGTACAGCAGGCATTATGCAAGCAACTCAGTTACAGCATAAACGGCAATCAAATTACGCTTTATTACAAGAATAACAAGCTTTACACACATACAAACAATGTAAAATACGAGGATAACTATGACGCAGACTCTCTTATTTGGATAGGCGAGCAAATGCGATATCTGATAAGCGGCAGCTTACCGATATTACTCGTAACACCAGGTTTGAAATTCCCAGGCAGCAACGTTTTGACATACGATGACATGCCAACGCTTGCAGTAGAACTTCTCACAGACAACACTCCGAGATTCATGATTACCAAAATCAAGGTCCTCAGAGGTTGGAATTACGAGGGATGTTACCTTGATGAGGACAATAACGAGCAGAATCTACACATTACGTTCAATCGCACTACTGGCCATTATGACATTCAGGTAGGTATTTCCCATCTAACCACTCTCGTTGAGGGCGTAGGTGAAATGCATGATGACGGTATGCTTTTCACAGCGACCGACACAAAAGATAATCCAATAGAAGGACTCATCACTCTGCATAACGACACCGCAAAAGTCTGTTTTACAAAATCAACATGGCCATCGATTCATAAAGGAACATCATTTCGCTATACTCGCCAGAAATAAGAAACTATAGCAATGTGTATTACAAGCTCATGGATGGTTGTCTCGTAAAAAATATTTTATGAAGTATATTTAATAATAAAACATTATCTTTGCATAAAAATATAAATATTATGAAGAAAGCATTATTCACACTGATGTGCGTGCTGGGACTCGCCAGTTGCGCACAGGCACAGAAACAGAATGAGGTCAAGAAGATGAAGACCTTAGTTACTTACTTCTCGGCTACGGGCACCACGAAAGCGGTGGCGGAAAAGATGGCGAAAGCCGGCGGCGCAGACTTGTTTGAGATAGAGCCTGCACAGAAATATACCGACGCTGACCTGGACTGGCGCAACAAACAGAGCCGTTCATCGGTTGAGATGAAAGACAAGAGTTCGCGTCCTGCCCTGAAACAAAAGTGCAGCAACATCTCGCAGTACGACGTAGTCTATATCGGTTTCCCTATATGGTGGAACACCGCACCAAGAATCATCAACACCTTTATTGAGAGCCATGACCTTAAAGGCAAGACGGTGATATTCTTCGCAACGTCAGGCGGCAACGACATCACTGGCGCAGAGAAGAATTTCCGCGCCGCCTACCCAGAACTGAACTGGGCGCCTGGTCGTCTGCTCAATTCTCCGTCAGACAAGGAAATTAAGGAGTTCATGAAATAATCATGAACATAGAGTAAGATAAAGAACCTACTTATACATAATATATGCAGACAGCACGGAAGTATTATTCTTCCGTGCTGTTTGTTATTGTGCATGGGAACCAACGTGTGTCAATAGCTATTGGCGAGGCAGGCACAGACGTTATGATGTCTGCGGTTTCTTCTTTCGCCCCGTAGCCTATCACGCGGCAGAACTTTCCGGTCTTGTCATCGGCTGACTGCATAACGTAATAGCTCACCAGTCCTTCGGTCAGCACAGCATATATCTTGTTGCCAAGGGCGTCGTGCGTCAGTGCCACCACATCCGTCTGCTTCCACGGCTTTCCCGCTACGGGCTTCGGGTGATAGAGGGCATCAATGCCATACAAGTCGTTGTTTGCCGCCACCACTGTGTGGTCACCCTTGAACGTGGAGAATATGCAGTATCTGTTGCCGTATCCGTAAGTGCCCTCGTCAGTCTTTCTAAGCACCAGCACAGGTGTACCGTCAGTGTTCAGGTTTAATATGGTGTAGCTATTGAAACCTTGTTCTGATGCCTTCGCCGGCATACTGTTTCCGAACCACTTGAACGTAAAGTCTTCTATGTTAATCTGCGAGCGCAACAGCATCATTCCATTCCATTTATGCACATGGGTTATGGTTGGCATCGAGCCGATATACTCATAGAGCAAGAAATCAGTACCCTTCCGTGGCAGTGACCACCCCAGCTCACCTCCAGCTATGGCGCGCTTGCGATACTCTTCTGTCTGCACGTCGAGGAAGGCATCTACCGGACTTTCTGCTGGTGTCAGCGTCTCTGTGTCGGGGTTATAGTCATACCAGCATAGCACATGCTGCGGCATGGTATGTTGCTCATACAGGCTTACGGCAAAGAAGCGGTGTCCGTCTTTCTTCCTCCACAGGCACGCCTGCACCTGGTTGCAGTCGGTATCAGATGAAAGGTCGGCATATCCCTGTTTGCGGTCCACCAACACACTCCATTCTTCGGCATCCTGATACTGTTCGCCGTCGGGTGTCTGTGTGCCGTGTTTGATGACCTTGCCCACGCTCCATGTAGGCATGGCTCCTTGAAAAGCCTTCAGCAGTGTCATGATGCTCGGAGCCTTGCTACCTCCCTTTACCTTAATCTCGCGTTTGCGCCATTGTGCGTTGATGTCGCTGTTGCCAACATAGTTTTCCTCTGCCATAGCGGTCATAGTGCAAAGCACAAGCACAGCAAGATAAAATGTTCTCGTCAATATCGTTCTCATGTTATGGGGAGTAATGAATTAAGAGTTATGAATTATGAATTAAGAATTAAGATTTGTGCATTGTGCATTATGCATTATGCATTATGAATTGTGCATTACCTCTGTATTTCTGCAAAGTTATACATTTTTTTTGTTATATGCAAATTATGGCAAGATTGTTCTTTTGTTTTGGCGGTTTCAGGAAAAAGATGTACCTTTGCATTGCAGTTAAGGTGGGTTCTAATAATTCCCACTGTCAGATTTTTGAATTTGTTTCGAGGGCAAAATGTTAGCTGATAAGGGGGCATAGCGGGCTATGTGACCGCAGAAGCGAACAGTTCGC
>DGHL01000006.1 GCA_002392645.1 Prevotellaceae bacterium UBA3849 | reverse complement strand
CCCTCCGATGCCGTGAAAGACTGCAATGGTGATGGCTATACAAATATCGAGAAGTACATCAATGGCATCAATCCTCAGACCAAGACGGATTGGCGTAACCTGAACAACAATTATGACACACTTGCAGCTAAAGGAAAACTGATGTAAGGTGGGTTCTAATAATTCCCACTGTCAGATTTTTGAATTTGTTTCGAGGGCAAAATGCTAACTGATAAGGGAGCATAGCGGGCTATGTGACCGAAGATGCTGACAGTTTGCACCGAAAGAAAACGAAAAGATGGCAAAACGTCAATCCACACTTTAAGTATAACATTACGGTGGTAATTTATAGAACCCACCTTAAATATAACAAATCCGAACATAAATCAAATCAAAATAACGAACTTAACGCAAATGAAAAAATTTAAAAAAATCTTTGCGCTGCTCCTCGCTGGAATGATGAGCGTCACTACGGCTACTGCCGATGACCTCGTGGCTTTCCCTGGTGCAGCCGGATGGGGACGTTTCGCCAAAGGTGCACGTGCCACATCAAGCGCAACGGTCTATCACGTAACCAACCTCAACGACTCCGGCACAGGTTCCTTACGCGATGCCGTAAGCCAGCCTAACCGTATCGTCGTGTTCGACGTGGCTGGTGTAATACGCATCAACTCTCGTCTTATATTCAGCAGCAACCTTTACGTAGCTGGTCAGACAGCTCCCGGTGAGGGTATCACCGTATATGGCGACGGAACTTCTTTCTCCGGTGCCGACAATATCATTGTACGCTACATGCGCTTCCGTATGGGAACCGTGGGAACCAAAGACAAGGATGCTGCCGGCATAGCTAACGGACAGAACATGATCTTCGACCACTGCTCTTTCTCTTGGGGACAGGATGAGAACTTCTCTATCAACTGGGACAACAAGGGTACTGCTCCGCAGAACATCACGCTGATGAACTCTATCGTAGGTCAGGGCCTGATGACTCACTCTGCAGGCGGACTGATGCAGGCAGACAAAATCACGCTGTATCGCATACTGCTTGTTGACAACAGCACTCGTAACTTCAAAGTGAAAGGTACTAACCAGTATGTCAATAACCTCGTATATAACTGGAAGAACTATGCCTATAACATGGGTGGCGATTCTGAAGGCACCTCATACGTAAACATAGAAGGCAACCTATTCATCAATGGTCCTGCTGTAGGTGGCGATGCCCTTACAGGTGGTAACTCTGACTTCCACTTCTATGGCTACGACAACTGGCAGGACAAGAATCGTAATGGTGTCTTCGACCCATCAGAGTTTACAGGCACTGGCGGCGGCGACAAGGTTTCAACCCCATACGCTTACCCAGAACTGGAGAAGTGGGCAGGTAAAACTCTCATCGACAATCTGCTGCCTGACGTAGGTGCTTCGCTTCCTTACCGCGACATAGCAGACTGCTACATGATTGACGAGGTGAAGTCATTCGGTACTAAGGGTGCATTGATAGCTCGTGAAACAGAATTGCCTATCGGTGCTCCTGACACATGGAACATGTATAAGGGAACCAAGAAGCAGGACACTGACGGCGACGGTATGCCTGACGCATGGGAGGAGAATAATGGCACAGACCCTTCTGTGGCTGATGCTACCGTAGTGGCTGCTAACGGCTATCTCAACATAGAGAACTACATCAACGGCATTACAAAGGACGACAGAGAATTCTTCCTGCGCGCTCCTATGTCACTTACCCTCGAATCATCAACTCCTAACAGCCTCACTATATCATGGGCTGACTACAGCGATAACGAGGATGCCTTCATCGTGGAATACAAGAAAGCCGGCGATACTGAGTTTACTGCTCTGCCAAAGCTGGATGCAAACACCACATCATGCATTATCGCCGAGGAAGGTATGACACCTGCCACATCTTACGTGGTTCGCGTATGTGCTGTCAATGGCGAGAACAAGTCTGACTATACCGCTGAGGTAACAATGAAGACTCGTCCTGAGCAGACCGACCTCGTTGACGTGGAGACATTTGACGGCACTGGTGCTGGCGAGTGGCTCATCGACGATGCTACAGACAAGACATACACCCTCGACGAGGCTAAGGAATATACTGCAGTGGTGGTGCGCACTGGCGCCAACATCACTCTCAACGGTACTGGCTATGTTAGCGGTACTGCCTCTATGAACAAAACCGGCAAAGGTACGTTCACCGTGGCTACTCCACAGCAATACACAGGTGCTACAGTGCTTCATGACGGTGTGTATGAATTCACTTCTATCGCCAATGGTGACGTTGCCAGCGGACTGGGTATGAGCCAGGAGTTTGCACAGAACTGGGTAATGGACGGCGGTACCTATAAGTACACTGGCGCATCAGCTACCACTAACCGTTCTGCAATGCTTTACGACGCTACAGAGCTGAACATCGACAAGAGTGGCACCGTGCTCACCATGAACGGTGGCATTGAGGGACAAGGCGACCTTATCGTAAACGGTAATGGACAATTGCTGGTAAATAATGCTGAATTCTTCAAGTATGACGGTAACGTCGTGTTACAGGGTGGCGAACTGAAGCTCTCCAACAAGTCAATCTCTGACGCTGGTATCGGCACAGCTTCCAAGCTTGTGATGAAAGGCGGTAAGTTCACCGCCATAGGTGATCGTGCTTCTGCCGTAACCTTCAACTTCCCTATCGAGGTTCCTGCAGGCACCACCTCTACAGTTGACTTTGGTGAAAACAACTCTAACAAATGTAGTGTCACTGGTTCAGGCACACTCATATGGAACGTACACTATACACGTGAATATATCGAAGGCAATTGGGATGGTTTCAACGGTCAGCTCATCATCAACGGCACTGGCTCAAAGAATCAAAGTCAGTTTGCAATGAGCAAGAGTGGCACAGGCCATGACATCAAAAACGCTACCATCTATATGAAAGGCACTGCCTCATTGCAGGGCAGTAAGAACCAGGCTACCTATGTATTAGGCGGACTGTCAGGTGATGCCACCACGCAGCTCGGCGGTTTCAACGTCAAGCAAAACGGTACCGGCACATGGGTTGTAGGAACCGCGAACACTAATGAGGAGTTCCGTGGCATCATCAACAACTATGCGCAAGACTATAAAAATAAGAACTCTACAAGCATCGAAAAACAGGGTACAGGCGACTGGCGACTCACTGGTAACAGCGACTATGCAGGAACAACCACCGTTACTGCAGGTACTCTCATAGTCAACGGCACACACTCTGGCACAGGTGCAGTGACAGTGAAGAGCGGCGCTACACTGGCAGGTAAGGGTACGCTGGCAGGCAAAGTGACACTGTACAGCGGCGCCACACTGCAGGTGGGCGACACGCTGGCTACCGACAAGGGACTGACAATGAGCGGCGGCCTGACCATACAGAGCAATGTGAAGCTTGTGCTCAACGAGGCCATGCAGGACAGCACCTTCTACAACGGCGATGAGATACAGGCATTCATCGGCACCGTTACCGGTACATTCGCAGAGATTATACCTGCAACACCTGGCGAGGGACAGACATGGGACACATCTGCTCTCTACACCAACGGTATCCTGAAGGTAGTTGGCGGCGAGGAGAAACCTCAGGAACCAGAAGAACCAAAAGACCCAGAACCAGAGAGCGAGACTCAGAAGGTCTGCATAGCATGGGGTAACTGCACACGCACCGGCGGCGACAGTTCATGCACCCAACTCGTGGGCAACGAGGCTTCGCCTTCTAACAATATAGGTTACAGCATGAAGTACACCACCGTTACCGACAAGTACTACTCTAAAGGCTCAAAGATGACCTATGAATTTGACGGCGTACAGCGCACTGGCATCAAGCTATCTAACGGTGCTCAGAACACCATCGTGATACCTGAGGGCCATAAGGTGACCAAGATTACATTCTGGAGCATTGTAGGAACTAACAGCAGTAACCGCACCAGCTATTGGAAAGAGGTTGCGGGACAGACCTACACCGAGGCAGACGGTCAGATATTCGACCTCACCAAGGCGGCTACTGATCCTAACAAGGCTGAGTTCGTGCTCAACAACGTACAGAATGAGCTGACCTTCACCAACACCGGTGAGCAGCAGAGCGTTGTCATCGTGCTGGAGTATCACACCGGTGGTGCTGACGGCGTGGAGAATGTTACTGCTGACGTTGAGAGCAAATCCGACGCCATATATAACCTTGCCGGTCAGAAGGTGGACAGCAACTACCGCGGCATCGTAATCAAGAACGGTAAGAAGTACCTCCATTAAGTCGTACTTATCCAGTATAATATATAAGGAATCCGCAAGCTGAAGTCTTCAACTTGCGGATTTCTTTGTATCTATTCTATCATTGACAGAAGTCCTATTGCTTCTTAACATCGCTGACTGTATTCATGCCATAGGCCAAGCCATACCCTTGCCCATCTCTACACCACGGAAGCCTCTGCCAATCTCTACACCACGGAAGCC
>DGHL01000110.1 GCA_002392645.1 Prevotellaceae bacterium UBA3849 | reverse complement strand
CCTTATATAATATGGTGGACAGCATATTCATAGGCCAAGGCGTTGGAGCCCTGGCTATATCGGGACTTGCCATCACCTTTCCGTTTATGAACCTCTCTGCCGCCTTTGGCGCAGCCATCGGCGTGGGCTCGTCTGCCTTTCTTAGTGTGAAACTTGGACAACGCGACTACGACATAGCCAATAAGATATTGGGCAACTGTGTGATGCTCAACATTATCATAGGTATTGCTTTCGGCGGCATCGGACTGTTGTTCCTTGACCCCATACTGAGATTCTTTGGCGCAAGTGATGCCACGTTGCCCTATGCACGTGAGTATATGGTGGTCATCCTTATAGGCAATGCCGTGACTCACCTATACTTGGGACTTAATGCTGTCATGCGTGCTGCAGGCAAACCGCGCGTGGCAATGTATATCACCATCTTTACCGTTGTGATAAACGCCGTACTCGACCCATTGTTCATATATACTCTTAGACTTGGCATACGTGGTGCGGCATACGCTACCATACTGTCGCAGCTGATGGCACTGGTGTGGCAGTGGAAACTGTTTGGCAACCGTAAGGAATTCCTGCATTTCGACTATGGAAAGTTCCGTGTGGAGATGCCTATAGTACGCAATATCATAAGTATAGGCATATCACCGTTCTCTATGAACGCCTGTGCCTGCCTTGTGGTTATATTCATCAATAATAGTTTGATGAAGTATGGTGGTGACATGGCAGTAGGAGCATACGGCATAGCCAATCGTATAGCCTTTATCTTCGTCATGGTCACCATGGGTGTGTGTCAGGGCATGCAACCTATAGCTGGCTACAACTATGGTGCGCAGAACTACAACCGTATGCTTGAGGTGTTGAGGCTTGCCGTCATAGCAGGTACGCTGGTATGTGCAGTAGGTTTCGTAATAGCCATATTCTTCCCGGAACCATGTGTGAGGTTGTTTACTACCGATGTGGAACTCATAGAAAAATCGGTTGTTGCCATGCGCTATATCATGGCACTCTTTGTTATAATAGGTGCGCAGATGGTGATAACAAACTTCTTCCAGTCAATCGGCAAGGCTAAGGTCAGCATCTTCCTCAGTCTGTCTCGACAATTGATATTCCTTGTGCCGGCAATAGCCATACTGCCTCCATTAATGGGACTCGATGGAGTGTGGCTCGCCATGCCGTTGTCCGATGGCGTAGCAGCCGTCATGGCTTATGCCATGCTGTGGATCTATATTAGAAGACTGAAGGGAGAGAAGAAATATGGATTCGTGGATGAGAGATAAATAGTTTGAGAGATGATAGATTAAAGTAGGAAGTACAATGGAGAATCTGATAATCAGCGTAGGTCGCCAGTTAGGTAGTGGCGGTTGCGAGATAGCAAGAATGCTCGCCGATAGTCTTGGTTGTAAGTTTTACGACCGCGAACTTATCAATATGTCGGCAGAGCGCAGTGGCTTCAACCCAAAGATCTTTGAACAGCAGGATGAAAGTCATGGTATGATGCGTTCGCTATTCGGAGCCTTCTCGGGCAGGTTGGGGCGTATGGGTAGCATAGGCTACAACAGCAGTATATCGCAGGAATCGCTCTTTCAGATACAGAGCGAGGTGATATATAAGGCGGCAAAGACCGACAACTGTGTGTTCGTGGGACGTTGCGCTGACTATGTGTTGCGTGACAAGCCCGGACTCTTCTCCGTCTTTATAACGGCAAATGAGGACGAGCGTTGCCGCGTGGTGGCAGAGCGTCGCGGATGCTCCGTAGAAGAGGCACGTCGCTTCATCGAACGCAAAGAAGCCCAGCGTGCAGACTATTATAACTATTATACGTCCAAGAAATGGGGTGCGGCGTCAAGCTATGACCTCTGCATTAATTCTTCGCTGCTTGGTTTAGAGCGTACGGCGCAATATATAGAACAGATAATCAGGGAGAGAAATAATAATAAGTTTTGAAGGCAATAGCAACATTCCATAGTCCGTTTAAGTCTAAGTTTGGCATACCACGCCAGGCAGGAGTCGTCAGTGAGCTCCCAGGCAGGATAGTGCTTGAAAAGGCATATCGTTCCGTTGATGCCATACGTGGCATGGATGATTTCGACTATCTGTGGCTTGTTTGGCAATGCAGTAAGAGTGACGCCCTCACCGTCAGACCACCACGCCTTGGAGGCAACAAGCATCTTGGTGTCTTTGCCACACGTAGTCCGTTCCGTCCAAATCCCATAGGTCTTTCATCCGTGCGTATAGACCATATAGACTACGACTGTCCCGATGCTCCTGTTATCCATGTGCTCGGTGCAGATCTTATGGATGACACCATCATCTACGATATCAAACCATACATCCCCTATACAGACTCGCATCCGACGGCACGTGCAGGCTTTACCGACAGTGTGCAGTGGCAGTCTTTGCAGGTAGAGTTTACGCCTGAGGCACAAACGTCGTTGCCGCGAATTATTGACAGAGGAGTACTTGAATCAATCTTGTCGCAAGATCCCCGTCCGCATTACCATGATGATTCCGAACGTATCTATGGTATGGAGTATGCCGGTTACGACGTGCGTTTTCGTGTAAGCGGCTCTGTTCTTACGGTGACAGATATAGTGATGAAGAAATAAAAACGTGTTTTTTTCTTGCGTATTCCGTTTTTTATTATTACCTTTGCACGGCAATTACGAAAAAGCATAAACCTTGGAGAGGTGCTCGAGTGGTTGAAGAGGCACGCCTGGAAAGCGTGTAACCGGCAAAACCGGTTCGCAGGTTCGAATCCTGTTCTCTCCGCAAGAAAAGGATTCAAAGCTTTTCTTAGGCAAAAGGCAATCTTTTGCAAGAAAAGGATTCAAAGCTTTTCTTAGGCAAAAGACAATCTTTTGCAAGAAAAGGATTCAAAGCTTTTCTTAGGTAAAAGGCAATCTTTTGCAAGAAAAGGATTCAAAGATATACCCGGTTTTACATTGTTAAATGTGAAACCGGGTATTTTTAATTGTCTCGTTTACTTTCTTCGTTTCGTAACCAAGTATTTGGGAACTATTAGGTTGGTATGTATAGTCTCCAATATGTAGTCGTGGGCTGTTTCCTTAAATTGGTCGGCTATAATTGTGCCCTTCCTTACATAGCAAAGTGCATTTGAGTATTGGTTAGCCTCCTCTGGATCAGCCATTGATTCTACGTATATCGGTGCAAGTCCGTCGGCAACGAGTACATACTCGCCGGTACCGGTGTACCATGTCATATTCTGCAGATAGTGTGAGTTAGAGTATCCGGAGTATTTATGTCCGCCTACGCGCACCCATTTCTCCTTTGGTTCGGCTTGCAGCACGGCATTGCTCAGTCCCTCAAAGAAATAGATGTCACCCACTACCTTTGCTTTAGCGTTAGGTTGCTGACGTATTTTTACGCTTGGGTCGTCAGACCACAGCACCTGGTCGTTAGGCCTTACCATCGTGAATACTTTTGTGTTAGCAATAATGATACCATTGTTAGCCTTGAACAATACTCCTTGCGCATTGACAGAAACAGAAACCAGAGTGCATATTGCGGTTAGCAGCATGGTTCTCAATAAAGTGAAATTTCTCATAATAGTTTTTGAATAATAATGTTTTATGACTGCAAAGGTAATATATTTTTTTCTTTAAGGGGGTAATTTTGAGTAAAAATGCGTTTCAGAGGTATAAATAGACTTGAAATTAATGGAAAAATACTAATTTTGCTATGATTTTATCAATCAAAACATATTCTTAACTAACCATTTATGAAATCATTAAACACTATTTGTATGCGGTTCGCAAGGCGAACGGCATCAGCAGTGCGAATGTCAGCCATTGCTGCGTTTGCATTAGTAGCAGGTAGCGCATCAGCTGCCACAACATTCTCTTACACAGTTTCGTCGCAGGACAATACTGCTGGAACTTACTCTGCCACAGGTGGTAAAGTCACTATCGGTGCCAGCAGCAAGGTTGAGTCAAAGTCAAGCAAGTATGGCTACAAGCTTGATGGCGATTCAGGTGCCAAGTACATGAAACTTACACTCAACACAGCACTGAAATCGGGCGATGTCATTACCGTTACCGAACTGTGCGCCTCTACTCCTTCTGGTTCTAACTATGGTGTATCTGCCGGTACATCGGCGTTCAGCGCTGTCTCTACAGCATATTGCACCAGTAAGAATACATGGGAGAGCAAGAGCATTACAGTGTCATCAGGTTCCTCGCTTGTTGGTGCCACGACGGTATATCTCTTCCGTTCAAAGGGTTATTCCACATACGTTTCTTCAGTCACCGTCAGCTCAAACAGTGTTACAGCTACGCCGGTGAAGGTGACAACGAAGAAGAAGTTTGACGTCATCGTGGGTACCAGCGGTAACACCAACCTCCAGACCGTTCTTGATAACTATAAGAGTTACAGCGGTTCCAGTCGTGTGTATATCTTCATACCTGACGGCACCTATAAGCTTACGGGAAATGCCACAATAACAACGTCAAGTTCTCAGACAGGCTATACATATAATGAGTCAACGGGTACCGTAGGTTCTGCTACCACATACGCTGCCGGCACATACAGCAATGCCATGACACAGCTGCGCTCAAGCAATGTGTCAATAATAGGTCAGTCTATGGACGGCACAGTGCTTTACAATATCCCTACCATCCCGGGCATATCTTACACATCTACGCTGGAGTTCCGTTCAGGCAGCAACAACTACCTGCAGGACTTCACCTTGAAGAATATGTATGCCGGAGGTGCTCATGACAAGGGCGTGGCTGTAGCCTTCTATGACCGCGGCACCAACACCATCATGAAAAACGTGAGCTGCTGGTCAAACCAGGACACATACGTTTCTGTTGCCACACGTTGCTACTATGAGACATGTAAGTTTGCTGGTACGGTGGACTTCATCTGCGGCAGTGGTGATGTATGGTTTGAGCAGTGCGACCTCGTTATCAACAATCGCGCAGGTAATGTGATTGCTGCACCTCGTACCGCGGCAACTGAGAACTGGGGCTACGTATTCAATAAGTGTACTATCTCCAAGGCATCCGGGGCATCAAACGTTACCAACGGCAACTGGAACCTCGGTCGTCCATGGGGTGCATCTCCTGCCGCTACCTATCTTTATACAAAGATGAACGTAACACCGTCATCAGCAGGATGGACAAACATGACCTCAGGTCTTGTGCTTCGCTTCCATGAGTATGGCTCAACCAACAGCTCTGGTTCTACACTTGACCTCTCATCACGCAGTGTTTCTGCATGTGCAGGTTCTTCTGCAGATAATCCGGTGCTCACAGCGTCACAGGCTGCCAACTATACCGTTGCTAACGTAGTAGGCAACAGCGGCAGCTGGGACCCACAGTCATACGCTGCACAGGTGTCTGTGACAGGCGTGGCACTCAACGGTACCACACTCTCATGGGACAACAGCGACTATGCACTTTGCTGGTTCGTGTTCAAGGATGGAGTTTACTATGCTAACGTAACCACCAACTATATCACACTGAGCAAGAGCGGCACATATACCGTACGTGCAGCTAATGCCATGGGTGGACTTGGCGACTCAAGCACCTCTGTTACATACAAGGCTGCTACCACCACCGTTACCAAGACATGGGACTTCAGCGAGTACACTTCTACCATCGTGGCTTCTGGCAGCAACTACAGCACTTCTTACAACGGACTGACTATCGTGGGTAACGCTTCTTCAAGCTATACCAACGACATCATCTCTGCCTCAGGCTTCCGTGTGAATGGTACCAGTGCTTCTAACCAGCGCTATATCAAGTACACACCTTCTGCTTCTGGCACAATGACAGTGACATACGTTTCAAACAATATTACAGCCACCGACCGTATTGCAGCTATTGGCACATCGGTCGTTACAGGCACAAGCGTATCGTCAAGCACCAGCGGCGTGGTTGCTGCAGGCTATACCAACGGCGCAACATCCAAGACCATCAGTGCTAACCTCACCGCTGGCACCACCTATTATATATATTCAGCAAATGGTGGTCTTACCCTCAAGAACCTGCAGTATGTTTACACCACGACTGCAAGTGCCAAGGCTGCCACCACTTTTGATGCAGATGACGAAGAGACTACTGCCGTTGAGGCTGTCACAGTTGACAATGCTGCGCGCAAGCCAGTGAAGTACATGGAGAACGGACGTCTCGTTATTCGCAATGCCGGCAATGCTTTTGGTAGTGATGGCAAGAGATTTGAATAGTTTGTTTGAATTTATAAATTACAGAGAGGTCTGGAGTGCTTTGCTACTCCAGACCTCTTAAGTAATACATAAAGATTAAAGGGTTATATAGTATTTTAGTTCAATTATAAGAACAACTTGGAGGTTTTAGATTTAGATAATGTTTCGAAGTTTGTCATAGAGATAATACCATGTGAATTGTAGTTGCCGTATGGCCTGAATGACCAAGGCGTGAAGGCAGTTTCACAAAACCATGACGGGCATACATCTTCACTGCATCGGCAAACTCTGGGAAAGACTCAATGTAGAGATGTGTATAGCCTGCTTTCCGTGCTTCATCGATGATCAGTGAGAAAAGTTTTGAGCCATACCCTTTTCCACGAACTTTCGGGGAAAGATAGAATTTTACCAGTTCTGCATACCCTTCAGGCAGGCCTTCTGTTGGATAGAAACCACAGCCGCCCATCACCTCACTGTCTTCGTTGATGACCCAATATTTGGCATTCACACCCTGCAAGGATTCCCATATATGCCATGTGCGGGAATCATCATAGACGGTGTTCACCAATGGTGCTCCATATTCCTCGAACACAGAACGTATCACACGAGCAAGCGACTCCTGATCTTCCTGTTCTATAGGTCTGATGGTCGCTGTTTTATTATCCAGACGTAGTTCCATCAGAATGTCGCAACGT
>DGHL01000061.1:188-33359 GCA_002392645.1 Prevotellaceae bacterium UBA3849 | reverse complement strand
AGCTCCACTATGCTTCAGACTGCGAGGCAAAGTTACAACTTTCATTTGATTTGGCAATGAGATAACTGAAAAAAGTCATCCTGCAATTTGAGCTATTGAATACCTACTACGCAATTTTATCCTGCAAAATGAGCCATACGCCATTTTTTTCATAGGTGTTGATTATTAAAAGTTTTACTTATTGGTCTGTTGCAAAGTTAAATAAAAAAATGTAAACTGCAAAAAAAAACGACATTTTTTTTCAAAAATTCTTCACATGCCTTTCACCGTGAAAATATCAAAAACATACCCTGACAGAACGTTTTCAGTCTGTCAGGGTATGCTTTTCTATGTTTTTCCCAATTATTGTCCCAAGAACATATTCACTATCTGGTTGGCATCAGCCATGGTGATTGCTTTGTCACCATTTACATCGGCTGCAGCCACGTTGAAGTTCGCGATGCTTGACGGATCCGTAGCAAGGAAGTAGTTCACTACCATGTTGGCATCTGCCATCGTTATGCTGCCGTCACCGTTCACGTCGCCGAGGATGACTTCTGAGCTTTCTGCAATAGAGAAATAGAACTTCATTCCATCCTTGTCCTTTCCGAAGTCGATAGTGCTGCCGTCGGTAGTCGTTACCTTGTAATATAACTCAAGCACGTAGCCCTTGCCACTTTCAAGTCCGCTGGTTACGTTCGTGGATAGATTTGAGGCGCTGAAACACATGTAGTGTTCAGTTACTTCCTTGTTCTTGTTATAGATGTCTTCGTAACTGGTCAAATTGGCCGTAATGGATGTCCAGTCGCCACCAGTTGCATCATCCTCATAGACTCTGTATTTCAGTTTGACATTGTCGATGCTTACGTCGTCGTTGCGTATGAAAGACAGTGAGAAATTGTCTATTGCAAGAGAACTGACTTCACCGGGGTTCCAGCCATAGTAGCGTTCGCGGATAGCATCGCCGGTGTAGGAAGTGCTCCAATCTTCACCGTCAATCTTCAATCCCAGTTCGGCAGTGTTTTCGCTGTAAACCTTTATTTTCCAATCTGATGATTCGCCACCAGCAATTATGTATGTAACTTTGTAGTTCTGTCCGCCATTGTTGTAATAGACGCTATTGCCTTGTGAATCCGTTGCTTTCAGATAGAACTCAAAGATTTTGGTATTGGTATCCTTTTCATTATTTATAAGTTCGCCCTGAGAATCCGGCACAGTCAGTAGCCATGTACCATTGCCCTGTTTAGTCAGTGGCATTGTTATCCATTTGTCAGCAGAGGAGCCAGAGTTATATACAGCAGCCAATAAACTCACCTCGCTCATGTCATCTGGTGCCGCAGCCTCTACCTCATTTATAATCAATGAAGATGTCATCTCGTCGGTCAGGTCAACCGTGGCAAATCCCGAAGCAGGAAACTCCTGTGTGAAGGCATCCCCACCATTGTGCTTGATGGTAAGCTTCATATTGGTGATTACGTCTGTTGATGATGTACCTCCACCTCCACTGCTACCGCCTCCGTTGTATTGAGTGCCGTTCAGGTAAACGGTGTAACCGTATCCGTTGCTGGTCTTGTAGTCATACCACTGCTGTGCCAATGTTTCTTTGGTGGTGTATATAGTCATGCTGCCGCTGTTCGTCGGGAATACGTTGCTGCCTATGGTCAACGTGCCATCCACGTTGCAGTTGAACTGTTTCAGTTTCAGACTTTCAGAGTCGGTCAGCGAACCAAAACATTGGTTGGGAATGGTATAATTTCCGGAGGCATTAATCTCCAGGACATTCAGTGAGGACGTAGCATATCCCTTGAACTGTCCTTCAACTAACCTGACATTTGTGATGAAAAGTTTCTTGACGTTGTTGCATGCCTCCATTTCCTGACCTGCCAACTGCTTCGTATATTTGCGGAACAAAGGCTCCCAATAGTTCTCGTCAGCCAAGTCGTCAGATGTGAAATAGGCATCGCCTAAGATGTCCATCGGCGTTATTGTTAGTTGGAATAGTTGGCCCCTGTCAGCCCATTCATACGTATCGAGCACAAACTTCCAGTTGTGCTCTGCGCACTGTCCGGAGAATTTCATGTAGTCATTGCTAATAACAGGTTCGTCAAGCACAATAGCGGCGTATGACATCACTTGCACAAATGCTGCAAGTATCATTAAAAGTAATCTTTGTTTCATAATCTTAGCCTCCTTCTTTTAGTTATTGTCAGTTCTTAGATGATTTGGGATTTTTCCGCAGGAACTCTGCCGATATGTCGCAGTATCTATACATCTGTGTACTCTTGGTACGTATGATATCGGTATGGAAAGAGCGCTGTTTCTGCATTCGCACTATGCAGCTCCATGACGCCGTGTGCGAACGGTTATATGCCGTTGCGAGATAGCAGAGGCGCTCCTTTCGGCTCATCTTCAGCAACTGAGGATGGCGCAACAGCTGCAGGCGAATGAACATGGCGAGGTATCGGCACTGCCCTTCATTGGTTGACAGGCGCATGACGCGGCTGCGCCGTGCCGATATGTTGTCGCTCACGTCAAAGGAAAAGCCATATTCCTGAGCCAGCGGCGAAGTGTTCCATTCCCTTTCCACATCCTCGGCAAACGACGGTCGCATCTGAAAGAGACCTATGGAATAGTTACCTTTCTCCTTACAACCCGTGACATACAGTCCGGTGACTGCCGTCTTCTCTATCTCGTTACGCCACCGGCTGTAGCGTATCAGTTCTGGAAAGACGATCGCCTCGGCAAGTCTTACGTCGGTTATGCCCATCTCGCGCAGTGTCTTGCTCCATTCAGCGTGATTGGCATTGACGCATTGCAAGGCAATATTCCAGTTATTGCCGAACGCCTTATGGTAATTGTAAGAAAGCGCTGTGACTGTTCCTGTTATCAGCAGCAGCCACAGCGCAATGGCTCCTTTGCAGTTCATGCCTATACCTATAGCTTATATGTGCATTTCAGTATCTGGTCTTCAAGAACGAGCAACCACTCTACGGTATCAGCCGTCACGGTCACCATGATAGGAGTATAGGTTGACATACCGTTGATGATGAGTTCGCCGGTGCGGCTATACTCAATGGTACGTTTGCCGTTCTTACTCTTATATACGCCGTATGGCGGCTTCTTGTCGCCGGTCTTTCTCTGCTTGATGCGCACTTCCGCCTGTTTCTCTATCTCAATAGCCTCGCTTTCTGACACCTGGCGGAACTTGTCGCACTCCACTACGCCATATTCCGTGGTGCCGTCATCGTTGCCTTTCAGGGCAAGCAGTGGGAAGTCGCAGCCGAAACCGCGGTCAGGAGTCTTGCCCGGAACCAGTTCGCCGAAGCCTCCGGCATAGCCGTTACACTCCCATGCCTGGAAGTTCCAGCCCTTAGGCAGCTTGTAAGCCACGACTGAACAGAAAGGCTTAACCACCAGTTCTGGCATCTCGCCATACGCCTTCTTCAGTATGTTGGCAATGCCTATGACAGAGTTTACCTGCATGCGACTGACCACGCACTGTGGCAACTCGCCCTTCTGCACCATATCCTCTGTCAGCTTTATCATCTCTGCATAGATACGCTTGGTTTCTGTTATCTGTTTCTGCAGTGATGCACGATACTCCTTAGCTGCTTCCAGGCGGTATGAGTACAGCAGTCCGTCAGCCTCGTCATAGTAAGCATCCACACTGACCTGGTCTGAGGCAGCGCATGCAGCGTCATACAGTTTGCGCAGCTTACCCTCATAGCGGCTGCCTATGTTGGCATAGGTATGCTTCTGTTCCTGCCTGAGAAGGTTGGTAAGCTGGTTGCTCAGTCTTCCCATCTGACTCTCATATCCGTTCATCACAGCCGTCATAGCCTGCACGTTGCCGCTGAACTTACGTGCGTTGGTAGCCATAGAGCGCATCTTCTGCATAAACTCCGGGTGAGCCCTGAGGTAAGCCTCCTGCTCCTTCTCGCTCATGTTGCCGAAACGCTCCATCTCGTCCATGTCAGGATTGCCGCCCAGTATCTTTGCCGTTATCTTCTTCTTTACAGGCTCCTTCTGGGCATCGGTGGCATTCTCGTCCTGCAAGAGTGCCATCTCCTCTTTTGTTATGCCGAAGAGTTCAGATACTTTCTTCTCCCACTTCTCGCGCAGTGCCACCATCTCAGCATCACTGCATTCGCCCTGCTTCTCCAGTTGCTCGCAGCGTGTAGTCACCGCCGCAATGCTCTGGTAGTAAGCATCGCGCTCTTCCATGCTGCTGCGCGCCATCTTCTCTGCAGATGGCAAGGCAGGCAACTGGCGCATCAGTTCGGCAGCCGTAGATGCCGTACTCGGTGTTATCACGCCGTCCCATATTATTGTTGACGTATGGCGCTTCGGCACGATGTCAGAACCCTGCGGCACGTTTATATCCTGACTGTTGGCAGCCTGCGCACTACTTGAGTATTCCGCCTCGTCCTCGGCAGCCTGCTGGGCATTGGCACCCATCGCTCCGCCCATTGCAGCCTCTGCCTTCTGCTTCAGTTTCTTCAGGAAACCCTGTGCATTGACGTCCGTGGCGCCTATCGTTGCCAGCGCCATGGTTGCAATTATTATCTTTCTCATAATCCCCTCCTCTTTATTTCTTTATAAACTCTACGCGGCGGTTCTTTGCCCTGCCGGCATCAGTCTTGTTGTCAGCCACAGGCTCATGGCTTCCCTTGCCCACAGCGCGCAGGTTGAAGCCGTCGCAGCCTAAACCTTCAAGAGCTTTCACCACTGCCTCGGCACGCTGCTGTGACAGAGGGTCGTTAACGGCGTCAGAACCCTGGTTGTCGGTATGTCCCTGCACCTCAAAGCGCACTGAAGGATTCTTCTTCATATAGTCTGCCACCTTCTGTATCTCAGCCATCGACTCAGGCTTCAGCGTTGCCTTGCCAGTCTCAAAGAGTATGTTGTTGGTAACGAACTTGCCAGTTGTAGCGATGGCCTTCTCTACGGCAGACATGTCGGTAACATTCTGGTCATACAGCTCCATTGCCCCCTTGGCATAGCGGAAGTTGGTCATGTAGTTCTTGTTGCCGTTGAACCCTCCCCAGTCAGCTTGGTGAATCTTCATACGAACAGCTGATGTGCAATTTGGAATGTTGATGACGCGCTTTCCATTGATGTAAATCTTGAGTGCACGTTTGTTGAATGACATGGCGAAATGGCTCCAGTCATTTTTCTTCAGTTCCCATGTCTTGCCTTCGCCAGATTCACGCCAGTCGCCAGTAGTCGATTTATAGCGGCACGTCACTTCCAATTTGCTGTAACTTTCGCCTATTCTAATCTGGTACACATCTTCTCCATTGCCATTACTGAACTCCAACTCATAGCAGTTGTGCATTTCTGTCTTTGGGTCGTTCATCCAGAAGTCAAATTCCAGTGTAAACATGTCTGGCATATAGCTGCTTTGATTGGTCATGAGGGGTTCAATCCTTGAACCTGGCTCAAAATGGATACACTTCTTGCCCTTTATGATTGCTACGTCTGTAGAACCATCTACAAGGTCCCACTTTGAGGCGAACTCACCCATTTGCTCGTTCTGCAGGTTGTCCTCGAAGAAAACTATGGAACCTGGCACGAAGTCGCTCTGCTCATACGTGGCTTCTACCTCCTGTGGCTCAGCTTCCGTATTCTCGCTTCTGCTGCTTCTGCTGTTATCGTCAGATGAATTGTTGTCGTTGGATGAATCACTCTCTCCCTTTCCGTCAAGTATGGCGTCCATGGCCTCGTCGGTAACACGGGCAGCCTTGTTCTCTACCTTATATTCCACGCTACGCTTTGCAGCATCCACCGCACGGTCCTTCAGGCGTTTCAGAAACCCCTGTGCGTCGGCTTCCGCTGCTACCATTACAGCGATTATTGATAGGATAGCTAATTTCTTCATAATGTTTTTGATTAATTTAAAAGGTTTATAGATTAGTTTAAAAATATTGTCTAAGAAAGAATATATCTTTCTCGCAAAGTTACAATATTTAACGATATACACTGCATATATACCCTCGTGTTTAATTTTCTTTAACAAAACATGCCATATATTAAGTAATTTTATTATATCAATGTGAGTTCTATGAAAACAAGCACTGCGTTTGGCAACACAAATTCATATCCTACTAAAAAAACGAAAATCAGCGACGTGAAACCTGCCATTTTACAAGGGTGTTGTAAAAGCTATCAAATTACATTGTAAAAGCTATCACTTTACATTGTAAAAGCTATCAAATTACATTGTAAAAGCTATCAAATTACAGAGCCCGTATTTACTTTTTGGGGCAAAGTTTCATTTTGTAAGGAAAGTATCGTTTAGAAATTACAAAATGTAAGCAAACAGCATAGTAAACATTACAAATCGTAAGTTTGGACAAAATCAAAAATAAAAAGTGATAAAATACTAATGTATAAGTTTACAAATTGTATTAATTTTGCAGTCGAAAACTTTCAAAATGACAGAAAATAAAGATTAAAACTGTCAAAAAGGAGACGCAACACAAACAAAAATTGAAAAAGTGACACAAGGAGACACAACACAGACACACAGGATACACTTTACTAAAATGCATGGTTGCGGAAACAACTATATTTATGTGTATCTGCCTGACAATCCAATTGCAGACCTTAGGCAGGCTTCGATAGACTGGAGCCGCCAAGGTTTTGGTATTGGCAGTGACGGACTGATTACCATTGACCGCAGCAAGGTGGCAGACTTCCGCATGCGGATTTTCAACAGTGACGGTTCGGAGGCCATGATGTGTGGTAATGGCGTGAGGTGCTGCGGAAAGTTCGTGCGCGACCATCACCTTACTAATAATAAGGTGGTGACGTTTGAGACTCTGGCAGGCATCAAGACCCTGTGGCTGCAGGAGGACGAAAAAGGCGTGGTGACGGGTGCGAAGGTTGACATGGGCGAACCCGTGGCACAAGATACGCAGTTTACCGTCAGCAGCTGCGGCAGGGAGTTTCAGGGCGTAAGGGTATCGATGGGCAATCCGCACTTCGTGATATTCCTTGACGAGAAAGAAGATATAGAGACCTTCGACGTGGCGAAGTATGGCAGCATACTGGAGCATCATGAGGCTTTCCCTGACGGCTGCAACATAGAGTTTGCCCAGAAGAAGGGCGACGTGATACGCATGAGGGTATGGGAGCGCGGTTCGGGCATCACGATGGCATGCGGCACGGGAGCCTGCGCCACCAGCGTGGCAGCAACGCTTACACAGGAGACGACACGCACAAACACAATACAGATGGACGGCGGCAAACTGATGATAGAGTGGAACGAAAATGACGGCCATATATATATGACGGGACCTGCCGTAAGGGTGTATGAGGGAGTCGTTGAAAGTTGAAAGTTGAGGGTTGAAGGCTGAAAGATGAGGGATGAAGGCTGAAAGATGAAGGTTGAAAGTTGAAGGTTGAGAGGTGAAAGTTGAAAGTTGAAGGTTGAGGGTAATTCGAAATGCAAAAGAAAGGTAATCATAACCTTCTACTCTCAGTTAAAAAAGATAATTAACAATCAATAATAGGAAATGGAACAAGACATTCATGGACTTTATAGCCCACAATATGAGCATGATGCATGCGGCGTGGGTATGGTGGTCAACATTCACGGCGGAAAGAGCCATGACTTGGTTGACAATGCACTGCGTGTGCTTGAAAACATGGAGCACCGCGGTGCTGAAACGCGTGACAAGACTGGTGACGGTGCCGGCATACTGGTACAGATACCACATGAGTTTATATTGCTTCAGGGCATACCAGTGCCCGAGAAGGGCAGGTATGGCACCGGCCTCGTATTCTTTCCGAAGGATGAGACACGCCAGAAAGCTATACTGTCGGTAATGATTGAAGAGATAGAGCGCGAGGGACTTACATTGATGCACCTGCGCGCCGTGCCTACATGCCCCGAGGCATTGGGCGAGGGGGCGCGCACTGTGGAGCCTGACATCAAGCAGGTGTTCATCACAGGCATTAACGAAGAACGCCTGGAGGAGTTTGAGCGCATATTATATAAGGTACGCAAGAAGATAGAAAACCGCATTGACGACGAAGACTTCTACGTATGTTCGCTCAGCACGAAGGAGATAATATATAAAGGTATGCTGACCAGCGGACAACTGCGTCGCTATTTCCCCGACCTCTCAAATGAGTATTTTACCAGCGGACTGGCATTGGTTCACTCTCGCTTCTCAACCAACACCTTCCCTAAGTGGAAGCTGGCTCAGCCGTTCCGCTATCTGTGTCATAACGGTGAGATAAACACCGTGCGTGGCAACCGCGGATGGATGCAGGCAAGAGAGAGCGTGCTGTCATCACCTGCACTGGGCGACATCAAGGAGATACGTCCGATATTGCAGAAAGACATGTCTGACTCTGCATCGCTCGACAACGTGTTTGAGTTCCTCGTAATGAGTGGACTGTCATTGCCACACGCCATGGCGATACTCGTGCCAGAGTCATTCAACGACAAAAACCCTATCAGCGAAGACCTCAAGGCTTTCTATGAATACCACTCAATATTGATGGAACCATGGGACGGACCGGCAGCGCTGATGTTCAGCGACGGACGCTTTGCCGGCGGTATGCTTGACCGTAACGGACTGCGCCCAAGCCGCTACACCATCACCAAGAACGGCATGATGGTAGTGGCAAGTGAGGTAGGCGTAATGGACTTCGAGCCTGCCGACGTCGTTTCAAAAGGCAGGTTGCAGCCTGGCAAGATACTTCTTGTAGATACACAGGAAGGCAAGATATACTATGACGGTGAGATAAAGGCACAGCTCGCCAGCGAGCATCCTTACCGCCAGTGGCTCTCTACAAACCGCATACAGCTGGAGAAGCTGAAGAGCGGACGTAAGGTTGAGAATAGCGTTGAGAACTATGAGCGCAAGCTGCGCTGCTTTGGTTTCGGTCAGGAAGACATCGACAAGACCGTAGTGCCTATGGCAACGGCAGGCCAGGAGCCTGTGGCAGCAATGGGTAACGACACTCCGCTTGCCGTCATCAGCGACAAACCGCAGATTTTCTTCAACTACTTCCGTCAGCAGTTTGCCCAGGTTACCAACCCTGCCATCGACCCTATACGCGAGGAACTCGTAATGTCGCTCACAGAGTATATCGGTGCGGTGGGAACAAACATCCTGACGCCTGACGAGACAAACTGCAAGATGGTGCGCCTGCCACAGCCAGTGCTTACCAACACCGAGCTCGACCTGCTCTGTAACATCCGCTACAAGGGCTTCAAGACCATAAAGCTGCCTATGCTGTTTGAGGCTGGCACACAGTGTGGTGACAGCCTGCGCCAGGCTATCGACAAACTGTGTAAGGATGCTGAGAAAGCCGTTGACGAGGGCTACAACTATATCATACTCAGTGACCGCGACATAGACGAGAAGCATGTGGCAATACCATCATTGCTGGCTGTAAGTGCAGTGCACCACTATCTCATCAGTGTGCAGAAAAGAGTACAGACGGCGCTCATCGTAGAGTCGGGTGAGATACGCGAGGTGATGCACGCAGCATTGTTGTTGGGCTACGGCGCAAGTGCACTGTGTCCTTACATGACCTTCGCCGTACTTGACGACCTCGTGAAGAAACACAAGATACAGGAGGAGTATGCAACAGCCGAGAAGAACTACATCAAGGCCGTTGACAAGGGACTGAAGAAGATTATGTCGAAGATGGGCATATCTACCATACGCTCTTATCGCGGTGCAAAGATATTTGAAAGCATCGGACTGGGTGAGGAACTGCTGCGCCAGTATTTCGGCACAGAGATCAGCACCATCGGCGGCATAGGTCTTAACGAGATTGCACACGATGCCATGAGCCTACACAAGGAGGCCTTCAAGCCGGCAGAGATAAACGAGTTCCTGCCTAACAACGGACTCTTCTCATACCGCAAGGACGGCATCAGTCACGCATGGAACCCTGACACCATTGCCAACCTGCAGATAGCAACACGCATGGGCTCATATAAGAAGTTCAAGGAGTGGGAACAGATGGTTGACGCCAAGGAGAAGCCTATCTTCCTGCGCGACTTCATGGGATTCAAGAAGGCATCCAAGCCTACACCAATCGATGAGGTGGAGCCAGTGGAGTCAATCGTGAAGCACTTCGTTACCGGTGCCATGTCATTCGGTGCATTGTCAATAGAGGCTCACGAGGCTTTGGCACTTGCCATGAACAAGCTCGGCGCACGCAGTAATACCGGTGAGGGTGGCGAGGATAACGCACGCTATCATCAGGAGGTTGACGGCGTTAGTCTGTCAAGTAAGACTAAGCAGATTGCCAGCGGACGCTTTGGCGTTACGGCAGAATACCTTGTAAACGCTGAGGAGATACAGATCAAGGTGGCTCAGGGAGCAAAACCTGGTGAAGGCGGACAACTGCCAGGCTTTAAGGTCAACGAGGTCATTGCCAAGACACGTAACGCCATTCCTGGCATATCACTCATATCACCTCCGCCACATCATGACATATACAGTATCGAGGACCTTGCACAGTTGATCTTCGACCTGAAGAACATCAACCCAACGGCTGCCGTAAGCGTGAAGCTCGTAGCAGAGAGCGGCGTAGGCACTATCGCTGCCGGTGTGGCTAAGGCTAAGGCTGACCTTATCGTAATAAGCGGTGCAGAGGGCGGAACGGGTGCCAGTCCGGCATCATCAATGCGCTTCGCAGGTATCAGTCCGGAGATAGGACTGGCTGAGACTCAGCAGACCCTCGTAATGAACGGACTGCGTAACCAGGTACGCCTGCAGACTGACGGACAGTTGAAGACGGCAAAGGACGTGGTAATCATGGCTATGCTCGGTGCAGACGAGTTCTCTTTCGGTACATTGCCGCTGATAGTATTGGGCTGCGTGATGATGCGTAAGTGTAACACCAACACCTGTCCGGTAGGTGTGGCAACACAGGATGAAAGACTTCGTGCACGCTTCATGGGCCGCGCAGAGTATGTAGTGAACTTCTTTACCTTCCTTGCAGAGCAGGTGCGTGAGTATCTCAGCGAGATGGGTGTGAAGAGTCTGAAGGAAATCATTGGTCGCACAGACCTTATAGAGGTACTTACCGACGATGCCACAGACAAGCAGAAGACCATTGACTTTGCACGACTGCTTCACTGTCCTGCCACCGACAAACCACTCTATTGGGACCGTGGTGAGTTTACCAAGGTAAGCAGTGTGAAGGATGAAGAGATAATACTCGCCGCCGCTGCTGCCATAGAGCGCAAGGATGAGGTGAGCCTCGACTATACGATAAAGAACACTGACCGTGCCGCCTGCACCATGCTCAGCGGTGTGATAGCCAAGAAGTATGGTGAGAAGGGATTGCCTGACGGAACTGTAAATATCAAGTTTAAGGGCTCTGCGGGCCAGTCATTCGGTGCATTCGCCGTCAGCGGTCTGAACATCAAGCTCGAAGGTGAGGCTAATGACTACTTCGGCAAAGGCCTCTCTGGTGGTCGCATCAGCATTATGCCACCGTCACGCTCAGGTTCTGACTTCATACCAGAGGACAACATCATTGCCGGCAACACCGGATTGTATGGTGCCACCACCGGCGAACTGTATGTAAACGGCCGTGTGGGCGAACGCTTTGCAGTGCGTAACAGCGGTGCCACGGCGGTAGTGGAAGGCGCAGGCGACCATTGTTGCGAATACATGACCGGCGGTCGCGTAGTGGTACTGGGCAAGACCGGCAGGAACTTCGCCGCAGGTATGAGTGGCGGTGTGGCTTATGTATATGACAAAGACCATACGTTTGACTACTTCTGCAACATGGACATGGTTGAGATAAACCTTGTTGAGGAGGCTGCCTACCGCAAGGAGTTGAAAGAACTGATACGCAAGCACTATCTCTATACAGGTTCTCCGCTTGCAGGACGCATGCTCGATGACTGGAGTCGCTACGTGGAAGACTTCATTCAGGTAGTACCTATAGAATACAAACGCGTGCTTGAAGAAGAGAAGATGCAGCGCCTGCAAAAGAAAATTGCCGACATGCAGAGAGATTATTAACAAGTAAGTTATGAGTTATGGGTTATGAGTTAGGAGCTTCTGGTGATTAACCTTATAGCTTGAGACTCATAACTCATAACTCAAAACTTGCGAGGCTCAGCCTCGCCATAACTTTTTTTCATAGAAAAAACGATGGGAAACCCAAAAGCATTTCTTACCATACCTCGCAAAGAGGCTGGATACAGACCGATAAACGACCGAATACATGACTTCGGTGAAGTAGAGCAGACGCTCAACACAAAGGACAGACAAGAGCAGGCAAGTCGCTGCATGGACTGCGGCGTACCTTTCTGCCACTGGGCTTGTCCGCTGGGCAATAAAGACCCTGAATGGAATGATGCCTTGTATCATGGAGATTGGGAAAAGGCATATAAGATACTGAAGAAGACTAACGATTTCCCAGAGTTTACAGGCAGGATATGCCCCGCTCTGTGTGAGAAGGCGTGCGTACTCTATCACACTACTGGCGAAGCTGTGACAAACCGTGAGAACGAGTGTGCCATTGCCGAGCGCGCCTTCCTTGAGGGATACGTTACCATAGAGCATCCTGAGCGTAACGGCAAAAAGGTGGCAGTAATCGGTGCAGGCCCTGCAGGTCTTGCCGTTGCCAACCAACTCAACTACCGTGGCTATGAGGTTACGGTGTTTGAGAAGAACGAAGCCGCTGGCGGATTGCTGCGTTACGGTATTCCTAACTTCAAGCTTAACAAGAAAATCATTGACCGTCGCATCAACGTAATGGAGCAGGAGGGTGTGACCTTCCGCTATAACGAAACCGTTGACAATGACGTGATACAACAGCTTTCACAGCAATATGACGCAGTGGTGATAGCTACCGGTACTCCTACTGCACGCGACCTGAAAGTGCCGGGTCGTGAACTCAAGGGCGTACACCTTGCCCTCGAACTGCTCAGCCAGCAGAACCGCGTGCTTGCCGGCATGGAGTTCAGCAAGGATGAGCGCGTGACGGCAAAGGGTAAGAATGTGCTCGTCATCGGTGGTGGTGATACTGGCAGCGACTGTATAGGTACTGCCCATCGTCAAGGTGCAAAGAGCGTTACGCAGATAGAGATTATGCCAAAGCCACCTGTAGGTCATAACGACAAGACTCCGTGGCCTTACTGGCCAGTGATACTCAAGACTACCTCGTCACATGAGGAGGGTTGTGAGCGTCGTTGGAACATCAACACACTTGAGTTCCTTGGCAAGGATGGCAAGCTTACGGGTGTAAAGGTACAGCCAATAGACTGGAAACCGAATCCAGAGGGAGGCCGTCCGATAATGGTTGAGGCCGGCGACGTAGAGGTTATCAAAGCCGAGATAGTATTCCTCGCAATGGGATTCCTCAAGCCTGACCACCAGCAGTATCCTGACAACGTATTCGTATGTGGTGATGCCGCTAACGGTGCCAGTCTCGTAGTGAGAGCCATTGCCAGCGGAAGGAAGACTGCGGAGGCGATAGATAAATTCATAATGCATAATTCATAATTATTAACTCATAACTCACTTAACACTCCCTCCCTCACAGGGAGGGCTGGGGTGGGTCTATAATTCATAATTATTAACTCAAAACTCACTTAACACTCCCTCCCTCACAGGGAGGGCAGGGGTGGGTCTGTAATTACCGTGTGTGGAATAGCAATGATACGTTTGCTCAAGCCGCTTGAGCATTACAAAAGGAAATACGGCACTGAGAAGTATGGTCTCAATAAGCTCTATCTGATGATGGAGAAACAACATAACCGTGGCCAGGAAGGTGCCGGACTGGCATGCGTGAAGCTCGGCATGCCTCCTGGCAACGAGTATATGTTTCGTGAGAAGGCTGAGGGTAAGGATGCCATTACGAAGGTGTTTGAAAGTGTTTCGCAACACATCGACGCCTTCGAGGGGGAGATGTATATGGGACACCTGCGCTATTCCACTACAGGTAAGAGTGGACTGAAGTATGTGCATCCCTTCCTGCGTCGCAACAACTGGCGAGCCAAGAACCTCTGTCTGTGTGGCAATTTCAACATGACCAACATTGACGAGGTGTTCCGTTATCTTACTGACCAGGGACAGGCACCGCGTGTGTATAGCGACACCTACATCATGCTTGAGCTCATGGGCCACCGCCTTGACCGCGAGGCTGAGCGCAACTATGAGGAGGCACGCAGCATGGGACTGACAGGCACTGGGATAACCGAATACATTGACTCTCACGTTGACATGGCAAACGTACTTGCCACCACCATGCCACACTTTGACGGAGGATACTGCGTGTGCGGACTTACCGGCAGCGGTGAGTTCTTTGCCATGCGCGATCCCAACGGCATACGTCCGGCTTTCTATTATGCCGACGACGAGATTGTGGCTGTGGCGAGTGAGCGTCCCGTAATACAGACCACCTTCAACCTGCATACTGACGACATTCAGGAGATAAAGCCGGGCGAGGCACTGATGGTCAATGCCGCCGGACAGTTCAGGCTGAAGCAGATAATGGAGCCGCGCGAATACCTGCCATGTTCTTTTGAGCGCATCTATTTCTCACGTGGCAACGACCGTGACATATACCAGGAGCGCAAGCGCCTTGGTCAGCAGTTGGCAGAGCCTGTGCTCAAAGCCATTGACAATGACGTGGAGAACACCGTATTCTCATACATCCCCAACACGGCAGAGATAGCCTACTACGGTTTGCTTGAGGGCATCCGCGAGCGTTGCGGCATGGTAAGGGCAGAGAAGGTGGTCAGCAAGGACATTAAGCTGCGCACCTTTATTACCGAGGGTGACTCGCGCAAGGACCTTGCCGCGCATGTATATGACATAACATACGGTTCGCTGCGACCGTTTAAGGATAACCTGGTGGTGATAGACGACTCCATAGTGCGCGGCACCACCCTGCGCGAGAGCATCATAAAGATACTTGACCGCCTGCATCCCAAGAAGCTCGTCATAGTATCGTCAGCGCCGCAAATACGCTATCCTGACTTCTATGGCATCGACATGAGTCGCATAGAGGATTTCATAGCTTATCAGGCTTGCATGGAACTGAAGAAAGAGAGAGCGAAGATTTCGGAGAACTCAGAGAACTCTGATTACTCTGAATACTCTGAATATTCGGATTACTCAGATTACTCAGAATACTCGGATTGCTCAGAATACTCGGATAATTCCGATAATTCCGATAACTCCGACCAATCCCTTTACCCCTTCTCTGTTGAAGAGCTTAATCGCAAGATGGTAGAGTTGTTGCGCCCAGAGGGTGTCACCACACCTATAGAACTGGTATTCCAGAGCATCGAGGGACTGCACAAGGCCATTCCCAACCATCCCGGCGACTGGTATTTCACCGGACGCTATCCCACACCAGGCGGACAAAAGCTTTTTCAGCAGTCAATCCATAACAATTCATAGTTCTCAGTAACAATAATAATTGTCACCTTTCACATTAAAACATCGTCATGCCAAAATACATCTTCGTAACGGGCGGCGTCGTGTCGTCGCTGGGCAAGGGTATCATCTCTGCCTCAATAGGAAAATTGCTGCAGGCGCGTGGCTACAAAGTCACCATACAGAAGTTTGACCCGTATATCAATATCGATCCCGGCACGCTCAATCCCTATGAGCATGGCGAGTGTTATGTTACCGACGACGGCATGGAGACCGACCTCGACCTTGGTCACTATGAACGCTTCACCGGCATACGCACCACCCGCAACAACTCTGTTACGACGGGGCGCATCTACAAGGCTGTGATAGACCGTGAGCGCAGGGGCGACTACCTGGGCAAGACCATACAGGTGGTGCCACACATCACCGACGAGATAAAGCACCGAATGCTGAGGCTGAAGGAAATGGAAGGTGAGAAGTCCTCCGTTTCTCCATACGATTTTATAATCACCGAGGTGGGCGGCACCATAGGCGACATTGAGAGTGCACCGTTCATGGAGGCCATACGTCAGTTGCGCTGGGAACTGGGCAAGGATGCCGTCTGCGTACACCTTACCTACGTGCCTTACCTGCGTGCTGCCGGCGAACTGAAGACCAAGCCTACGCAGCACTCCGTAAAGGAATTGCAGGGCATGGGCATACAGCCCGACATACTGGTGTTGCGCACCGAGCAGCACCTTGACGACGCATTGCGCCAGAAGGTGGCATCGTTCTGTAACGTTGACCTTGAGTGTGTGGTTCAGAGTGAGGACATGCCGAGCATCTATGAGGTGCCGGTCAACATGCAGCGACAGGGCCTTGATGCTGCCATACTGCGCAAGACGGGCATTCCGGTGGGCGAGACGCCTGCCATGAAGCCATGGCGCAGCTTCCTTGAGAAACAGCGCAATGCAACGCGTGAGGTACATGTGGGGCTCGTGGGCAAGTACGACCTGCAGGATGCCTACAAGTCAATACGCGAGAGCCTTAACCTTGCGGGCATATATAACGACGTGAAGGTAAGGATGCACTTCGTCAATTCCGAGGAACTCACCGCCGCCAACGTGGCAGAGCAGCTTGAGGGCATGGCAGGCGTTATAATATGTCCGGGCTTCGGACAGCGTGGCACCGAGGGCAAGATTACCGCCATTCAGCATACGCGCACTCACGACATACCTACCTTCGGCATCTGCCTGGGCATGCAGATGATGGTCATCGAGTATGCCCGCAACGTGCTTGGCTTTGCCGATGCCAACAGCACCGAGATGACGCCCGACACGCAGCATCCCGTCATTGACCTCATGGAGGAACAGAAGACCGTCAAGGGCATGGGCGGCACCATGCGTCTGGGCGCCTACGACTGTCAGCTGACAGAGGGCAGCAGGGTTCTTGAGATATACGGCGAGCGCCACGTCAGCGAGCGCCACCGCCATCGCTATGAGTTTAACAACACCTACATGGACCAGTTTGAGGGTCACGGCATGCATTGTGTGGGTCACAACCCGGACGGCAATCTCGTTGAGATAGTCGAGATACCCGCCCACCGCTGGTTTATCGGCACACAGTTTCACCCGGAATACAGCAGCACCGTGCTTCATCCCCACCCACTGTTCATGGACTTCATCAAGACCATAGCTAACAGTTAGGCAATCTGCATTTTGTTTATCACATAAATACTCCTGGTCTCAACCGTCTTGGTTGAGACTTTTTTTATTGTTTTTAAACCTTTTTATGGGTAAAAATGCGCCATTCGTAGGGTGAAAATGTTTAAAAAACAATAAATCAAGGTGTAAAATGCAAGAAAATGATTTATTTTTCATAACTTTGTTTCCAAATTTGCTTTAATATATTAAAAACAAATCAACGATACGTTATCAAAGACTTTCAATCAGACAAATCTATAGATTCCATTTACTTCGGAAAGATTTACGCATAATATCATTAAACATAATCAATTACTAACTAAAAGTATTAATAAAATGACCAAAAACTACTTCAGACTTTTTGTCTGGTCATTCCTTGCATTGCTTGGAGTGACACAAAGTGCGTTTGCCGAGGTCGTTACCGCTCAGTGGGATTGGCAGAACAACGTGCCTTCTGGCATCAGGGAGTTCACCACTTTCGAGGGTAACAACGCTGTTGGTTCGTTGGCTTCCAACGTAGAGGGTATAGATCTCTATGTTGATGCTACCAAAGGTAAGCTGGCTCCTAACGGCAACGGCAGCAACGTACAGTTCAATGCAGGTACCATCCTGCATGTTCCTGTCATCTCTACGAAGGACGTAGTGACCGTGACAGGTTATCCCAACATGTCAAACTACTGCTTTGACGGTGGCGAGGCACTGCAGAACACCAACACCTACACGGCAAACTCTTTCGATGTTAACCGTGGCTATGTAGAGGTTATCTCTACCACAGGTGGCGGCTATCTCCTTGGTGTAAAAGTAGAGCAGGACAAAGAGGCTGCTGCAACGGCTTTCAAGAATTTCGCTGTTGATCTCACCAATGGTAATCTTCTTGAGGACAGCGAAAAAACGCAGTGGAATGCAGTAGGTCCTTTCGGTATAGCTGTGGCAACCGATGGTACCATAAGTCGCGTGGCAGCTGATGCCGCTAATGCAGCGTGCGTCGTAAGTGGCAAATGGCACTCTACCAACTATGGTTGGAGTGGTTTAGTTGTTACGGTTCCTGTAGATGGTCCTACGAAGATTACCTACGGACTTGGTGACTTCAGTGATAATGTCACAGTCAAGGATGCTGGAGGTAATGTTGTTGGTACAATGAATATCAAGGGTACTACATATACCACGGGTTCAGAGAATGTGGCTTCAGTGAATTATACTGGTGAGGCTACTACTCTTACAATCAGTGGTGGTAGCTATCAGACATATTTCGCTCTTGAGGCTGTTGACCCTGCTACGTTGGTTGACGAGGCTACCGTTAGCTTCGCTGCCGGTGAGGCTACAGGTGCTATCGTACCTGCTTCACAAAAGAAAGAGGTAGGCAAGACCATCACCTTACCTACTAATTACACCATGTATGTAGAAGGCAAGACCCTAACAGGATGGAGCGACGGCACTACATCGTATGCACCGGGTGCAAGCTACACTGTGCCAAGTGCAGACATAACCCTTGTTCCTGTCTTCACAGAGAATACTGTTTCGCTTGCAGACCGTACAGAGCCTGTAACTTTGAAGTGGAACTTCCGTCGCGACCAGGGTGCACCTGTCGTGGCTTGGCAGAATACTAATGGTAATATATGGGTAACACAGGCTACAATCAATAATGAGACTATTGATGTGCCTATGATAGTAAATACAAATCCTGGCAAGTTCAACAATTCCAACAATACCGACTGGATTCAGGCAAACAACGGAACAATCTTCACCATTCCATCATGTAAGGGTGCTACTGTTTCAATGGAAGCCTACAATCTTATCACCACAACTACTATCGATGGTCAGAGCGACTACACTCAGGCAAAGACTATAAGCTACGAGATAGCAAATACAGCTGACAACATTGACATCGTAATTGGCGATGGTTCTTACTATCGCTATGTACAGGTCGTACTTCCTGTCGTTGCACAGACCGGCGGTAAGACTTATGACAATGAGACAGCTACAGTAGTATGGAAAATGACAGACACAACAAATCCTGGTGACAATACTGCTACCCCTCAGGAGGTGTTCTCTACCATAGCATTTGATTATGGAACAGCGACAATTACAGGCACTTCAAGCATTACAAATGAAACTGCAGCATCTGTTACCACGGGTATTAAATTCAAGCCTGCAAACGGTGCTTCTGACTTACTGAAGTGGAACGTTAAGCCAGCAGCAGGTCTTACATTTACTCCTACTAAGCTCAGCGGATATGTAAACAGATGTGGAACTGATGCAGAGAATGGTATTACAGTCTCTGTATATGTAGAAGGTGCATCCGAAGCTACAAAACTTGGTACATGGACAGCACTTCGTTCTGGTAAGACAAGTGCACAAAAGCCATACGATGCTACAGCAATCTACAAATATGAAATAGAGCTCACAGAAGACCAACAGAATGCTTTGACCTCTGCAGATGGTTTCTACCTGACTTCTACTATTGGTGTCGGCAATGCAAAAGAAGGTGCCTTCGGTGAAGTAACCATTGAAGGAAAAATCAATGGTACCGCTGCAAATGTAAACAAATATACTCTCAACATTGCACCTAATGAGGAGGTTGCTGGTTCTGTCAGCGCTTATCCTGTGTCTGAAACATACGAAGAAGGTACAGAGGTGCGCCTTACCGCAACAGAGAAATTCGGTTACGATTTCGTGAACTGGACAAATGCTGCAGGAGAAGTGCTGTCAACGGAGCCTGTGTTCGCACTCACTGTAACAGCTGATTCTACTGTCACAGCAAACTTTGCACAGGTTAACACTTACGAGTTGAAGCTTAACGTTGACGGTACTAACAACTATATGGTGAAGATTAATCCTGCGCCAACAGTTGTTGATGGTAAATATATGTATGAGGCAGGCACGGCAGTACAGCTCACTGCCGACCAGTATGACGGACTTGTTATCTTCACTAACTGGAGCGACGGCGAGACAAACTCTTCTAAGCTTGTTTCAATGACAGAGGATATCGACATCACTGCCTACTATGCAGAAAACGACATCATCGCAGGTTGGGACTTCTACAAGGCAGGCAACAATGGTCGCAAGGCTGACTTCGCAGCTCTGGACAATGATGCTGACGCACTGAACCTCCAGAACACCTCGACAGGCGAAACCAGCGGCTGGCTTGACAAGAGCACCATTGCTGGCGGTGGCTACGAGAGTTTCACTGGCGCTGCTGTGAACTGGCGCACAGGTGCAAGCAACGGCGATGTAGGCAACTGGCACTGGCAGACCAAGGTGAATGCCGAGGCGTTCAAGAACATCAACGTGCAGTTCCAGATGCTTTACAACTACAACGCTTACCAGACATACAACGTAGAGTACTCACTCGACGGTGAGACATGGACAAATGCTGGTAGCGTTACCATGAGCGGTGCGAAGCAGGCTGCTGCATTTAACGAGACTCTGCCTGAGGCATGCAACAATCAGGCAAACCTCTACATACGTATGCTTGCCGACAAGGAAAACTCTTCTGTTGACGGTTCTGCCTCAGCCAACGACGGCAACACACTGGCAATGTTCTTCATTACTGGCACACCAGAACTGGTTAACGACGGTACGGCTCCTGCGCTTGTATCTACCGTACCAGCAAAAGGCGCGACAGGAGTTTCTGCTACAGGTAAGATTGTCCTCACATTCGATGAGCGTGTGAAGACAGCCGACAGTTTCGTGCCTACAGCCGACCTCAACGGTCAGAGCCTCACGCCGGTTGTCAGCGGCAAGACCGTGACATTCAGCTACAAGGGTCTGGAATACTCTAAGGAATACACCTTCACACTGCCTGCAGGCAGCATAGGCGACCTTACGGACAACTATCTGAATGAGCCTGTCACGCTGACATTTACCACGATGACACGTCCGGCTGTCAGCAAGCAGATGTATGATGCCGTTGTAAGCAATGTTGACGAGCTCCTCGCTGCCCTCTCTGCAGCACAGTCTCGCTCAGACAAGAACGTGCGCTACCGCATCTTCGTCAAGAATGGTGAATACACAATACCTCTGAAGGGTACTATGAAGTCAGGTGCAGATAAACCTGACGGTTCTGGTAAATTTGAGGTAGAAGAATGTATCACATTCATCAATACACAGAACCTGTCGTTGGTAGGTGAGAGTCGTGACGGCGTTATTATTACCAATGACATCCCTGCCGAAGCGACCTTTACGGGAAAGTACGGCTTGACAAGCAAGTATGACGGTATCGGCAACAGTGATGTATTCCAGATTAGCGGAAGCGATTACTACTTCCAGGACCTGACCATCGAGTCTGGTATGCAGGATGCAACAGGTCGTGACCTCGCCGTACATGACAAATCTACACGTACCATATATAAGAATACTGCGCTGCGTGGTTTCCAGGATACCTGGACATCAAACAACGGTAACGGTATCTTCTACTTCGAAGGAGGTTACCTGCGCGGACGCACTGACTATATGTGTGGTAAGGGCGATGCTTACTTCAACGGTGTAGAGCTGCGCCAGATTGCAGGTGGATATGCTGCAGTACCTTCTACTCCTAAGTCTATCGGATGGGTTTATAAGGATTGCGTCATCAATGGCGAGACAGCTGTTGTAGATGCTGCTACACAGACGATAGCAACAGCAGAGTCTGCTAATGGTAACTACACCCTTGGTCGTCCATGGGGCAGCGGTACTCCAGTTGCAGTGTTCATTGACACTAAGATGAACGTAGTACCTTCCGCTATCGGTTGGAACGAAATGTCTGGCGGTTGGCCAGCACGCTTTGCAGAGTTCAACTCCATGACCTCTACTGGCAGCGTCATCGACCTCAGCGGACGTAAGACCACCTTCGGTGACGGTCATGCAAACGACCCAGTTCTCACAGCCGAGGAGGCACTCTACTACGGCAACATGAGCAATATGTTCGGTGACTGGGATCCAACTCTCCTCACAGAGCAGGCTCCTGCAGTTAAGAATGTTGTACTCGACGGCACCAACCTCACATGGGATGACAGCGACTACGCTCTGCTCTATGCTATCGTGGAGGATGGCAACGTAGTGGCATTCACCACAGAGAACAGCTTCGACATCTCTACACTCTATGGAGCACCATCAGCCAAGGCCGCTGGCGCTTCTGCAAATGCAACAGCACCAGTATGGGCTGTACGTGCCGCTAATGAGATGGGTGGTCTTAACGAGGCTGTTGAGGCAACTCAGGCCGACGCTGTAAGCGAGGTTAAGGCAGAGGAAGTTGTCAAGGCTTCAAATGGTAAGATTTACAACGTTGCCGGTCAGGAGGTTTCTGCTTCTTACAAGGGCATCGTAATCATCGACGGCAAGAAGGTGATTAAGTAAATACTGACACGATATCTAACTACATAAAAAAGTCCCGCTTCACATTCGCTGTGGAGCGGGATTTTTTTTCTCAGATTCCTTTGTCAGGGAATGCAGAAAACTGATTCTGCAATACCAGACACAAATATCAATAACCTTTCTGCGGAATTATCAAGGCAAGTATTATGTAGAGTATCAAGCCAGGGAAGGCAACAGAAAAGAGTGACATCACAACATACGCCACGCGTATTATGGTTGGGTCAACATCCAGATACTCGGCAATACCGCCACACACGCCACACAACATCCTGTCGCTGACAGATCTTGTAAGTTTCTTGTTCATCGTTATAAATTTATAAGTTATACATTTTCTTTTACCATTCATCATCGTCGCTGTCGGTGGCACCGCCCCATAGGTCTATCGCCACGCTGTCGGTAAGTTCATCCATCTCTCCCGTGTTGTCGGTCATTTGTGAATCGTCCGTATCATCCGACTGTTCGTAGTCGTCTGTCGTGATACTGATGTTCTTAGCCTTCAGCTGATCAAATCCCTCTATAACCGAAATAACCGTCCAACCTAACATCAGCAGCCATACCACAAGCGATATGCACGTAGTGGCAGCACCAAACCTACCTGTGCGAAGCTTCTTCACTATCAGCATTACAGGTATGGCAAACACGAGGACGACCGCTACTATAGCCGATATGAACAACCAACCTTCATTGGCAAACAGGTAGCCCATGTTACTTCTGAGGGTCTGCAACATTCCGTCACCAAACCACAAACCATTTGCAAGCACGAAGGCTATCAGCAGCATAATCAGCGGGAAGAGGAACACTACGAGGACACATACCAACAGTATGGTAAGACATCCGCTGCCATTACTTGTCTGCACCACCTTTTGCTTCTTCTCCGACGTCTCACGAAGTATCTCCTCGTTGATGTTCTCCGGTGTCACCTCGCAACCTTTCATACGCAGGTTGTCTTCCGGTGTCTTTGCCAATGGAACGACAAGGGCAAGCACCAGGTAGGTTATGAAGAACAAACCGAAGGCACCACTCCCTGAGAAACCTATCATACTTAACACCGCATCAAGTGCAAAGGGGAGGAACACGAAGGCAAGGCGCCACAAGGTAGAGTCTCCCATGCCCGTATATTCTGCCAGTCCGGAGCACACGCCGGCAATCTTCTTATCGTCGCCGTTGCGGTACAGTCTGCGTCCTCTCACGTTATTCCTTACCTTTTCGGCAAAGCTTTCATGCGTCTCGGTCTTCACCTCCTCATACTCAGCATCCTGCGGCTCGCCACTCTCGGCAGTGCTGCCAGCATCCGCTGCATCGTCTATCTCCTGCGGATTACCTATCTTGGCAATTATCTCCTTCACGGTCTCGATATCGACCGCCACCATACCCTCGTTTTTCTTCTGCCACAGCAGTTCTGCCACGCGGTGCTCTATGTCGTCGGCAATCTCCTCGCCACCATCCTGGTGAGCGAAATATCTTTTCATGCTGTCCAGATAGCGCTCCAGCAGCATATAGGCATCATCGTCTATGTTATACAACGTACCGAAAAGGTTTATCTGTATGTTCTTTTTCATCGCTTATAACAATTTATAATTCACAATTAATAATGCATAATTAATAATGCATAATTCATAATTTTTAATGCATCGCTCTTAATTCTTAACTCTTAACTCTTAATTCTCAATTCGTCAGATACATTCCCTTCAGCTTATCCACCGTATTGGTCAGTTCGTTCCAGCTTGCATCCATCTGCCTCAGTGCCTCCTCACCGTCCATTGTCAGCGCATAGTACTTTCGCGGCGGTCCCTGCGTACTCTCCTTCCACTCATACTTCAGCAGCATATCCCTCTTCAGGCGGTTCAACAAGGGATAGAGCGTGCCCTCAACAACTATCATGTCAGCCATCTTCAGACGCGTTATTATATCGTTGGCATAACACGGGCAATGCCTGAGCAGCAGCATGACGCAATACTCCAGCATGCCTTTCCTCATTTGCGATTTAGAATTGTCAGTGTTCATTTTCTGTTTCTTTTAAATGGATGATTTATCATTATCACGGTGCAAAGATAAATATATTTACAGTACCATGCAATACAAGTTACTATAAAAATGATATTATTTTACAATATTTAACTTTTACGGCGCATATCCGTGCACTATGGGCATCTGGACAAAAACTGTAATTTGTATCAAGCGGGCACAAAAAAAGCCCCTTTGCAACGCTTTTATTCTCAATGCGTTGCAAAGGGGAGTGTAATCTGATAGCTTTTAGGCTGTAATTTGATAGCTTTTACCGTGTAAAAGCTATCAGATTACAAGGTAAAATGAATGATATTACGCTGCAATATCAGCCAACTGTAAAATTGTACCTTTACTCATTGACCACTCCTATGCAGCAGGTGTGGTGCATGAAGAAGTCGGCACTTACGAGGCACGTTCCGTTGTTGCCCCACCCTTTTCCGTAAGAGTTACGGCAGAGGAAGCGCGGATGTCCGTCCCTGCTCTTCGTTATGCCGATGATAGCCATGGCATGGTCGGAGTTCACACCGCCGGCGGCAGGATTCTTCTTCTTGCCATACTCCCAATATACGGGATGGCCCTTGCGCAGCGACCTGACGGTCTTGTGCAGCAGCGAGTCCATAGGCAGGTTGGTATATTCGTGTCCGTTCTGGTTATCGGGCACCTCAAGGGCTATGCGTTCTCCCCACTTGTGATAGTTCACGCTGGAGTAGAACTGCCAATTCTGGTCATACATTATGCTCTCGGCAAACTGCAACGGTGTATAGCGCATGGAGAGGTAATAGAAGCCACTGTTGACGTCGGCAAACAGTGACTCGTCTGTTGGCACACCTTCCTTAGTAGTGGCTACGGGCCTTGAGATGGAGAAGTGTGGCATACACTCATACATGCTGTCGTGCAGCGAATGCAGCGACGTAGCGGTCTTTGCCAGCATGGTTAGTTTTCTCGTCAGTACGCTGCCCGATGCTATGTAGGAGCGCTCATGGCTATATGGCACGAGGCCGTAGATACTGATAAGGCGTAGTGCCTCCGGACCTACTCCTCGTATACTGAATCCTTCACGAGGATCAGCAGTCGGCGATGCCACGTCGCCGCCATCTTTCACCTTCATATACAGACGCAGGGTCTGTTCCTGCATGGCATGCGACAAGAGCCAATGGCGTGACAACGCCACGCTGTCGCCCTTCAGCATCTGTTCCTGCTCTATGCAGACACACATGGCATAGATCCAGCAACTCGATGTCTGCCCCTGGTCGTACAGCGACGCATAGTCGCTGCCCGTATCAGCCAGGGCAGGCACATCGTCGTTGCCACTACGCGTGCAGGCTGTAATCAGCAACAGACAAAATAATATTTCTGCTAAGTGTCTCGTATTCTGGGTAACTGTAAAACAGTAAACTACAAACAGTAAACTATCAACTGTGCACCAGCTTCAGCAGTTCTTCACCGGTGAGCTTGTAGCTCATGTCGGTGCTTTCGAGTATGTTCTCAACAAGTTCGCGCTTTTGCTCATGCATGCGCTGTATCTTCTCCTCTATGGTGCCTTCGGCTATTAGGTGATACACGGTTACCGCCTGCTTCTGACCTATACGGTGCGCACGGTCAGTGGCCTGTGCCTCTATGGCAGGGTTCCACCATGGGTCCATGTGTATGACATAGTTTGCACGCGTCAGGTTCAATCCAAGTCCGCCTGCCTTCAGCGATATCAGGAATACCGGACATTCACCAGCCTGGAATTTCTCTACAAGCCTTTGGCGCTCCTTTATAGGCACCGAGCCGTCTATGTATAAATAAGGTATAGAGGCTTCGTCGAGTGCCTTCTTTATAAGCGACAGATATGAGGTAAACTGCGAGAATACCAACACACCGCCGTTCTTTTCCTTCTTCGACTTGCCAGATTTCTTGCTGCCGTCTGCCTCATTGAGACCTTCGAGCACGGTAGAGAGCAATTCCACCAATGCTATTATTTTCGAGCTCTGCTTTTTTCCTGCTCCCTTCTTGCCTTCCTCTATCAGCCTTATATCGCATGCGCACTGCCTCAGACGGGTTATCTCTGCCAGGGTGGTCATCGACACCTTACCGTCTTTCTCAGCCAGAAGCATAGCCTCAGCTCTTTGGCGAAGTGCCTCATATACCAGTCGCTCATCATCCGACAGGTCAACGTGCTGATATATCTCTTCCTTCTCCGGCAGTTCCTTAGCTACCTTGTCCTTGGTACGGCGCAGCATGAACGGCTTTACGAGTCGGTCAAGTTCATGCTGAACCTCCTTGTCGCCATCCTGTTCTATCGGAATTATGAAGCGACGGTTGAAATCATCGAACTTGCCCAGCAGTCCCGGATTGACGAATTGGAACAGATTCCACAACTCACCCAGATGATTCTGCACCGGCGTACCGGTAAGCATCACGCGGTTCTTGCTCTTCAACTGCATAGCCACGGCAGAAGTCTTTGCACCGCGGTTCTTTACTATATGAGCCTCATCAAGGCAGATGGTGGTCCACTGTTTCGTGGTGATATCGTCTTTCACGCTCAGCAGCAGTCCATAGGTGGTTACCACCACGTCGCCAGCCTTTGCCTTCTTTATTGCCTCGGTACGGTTAGGGGCAAAGTTAAGCATTATGATATTGAGCGACGGAGCAAACTTGTCGAACTCAGTCTTCCAGTTCGGAGCCACCGATGCCGGTGCTATGACGAGCGACGGGCCTTCTTCTGCCTTTGACAGCAGGAAGGTAATGGTCTGTATGGTCTTACCAAGACCCATATCGTCGGCGAGCAATGCACCTGCCCCCCACTTGTTAAGTCGCGACATCCACTGATAGCCGTCTTTCTGATATTCGCGCAACGTAGCGTTGAGGTTCTTTGGCACGTCAGGCGAATATTTGCTTGACTCCTTGATGCTCTTGCGTATCTGCTTCACCTCTTCGTCTTCGCTGAGCAGCAGTTCACCATTGGTTACGTCGCTTCCGAGCAATGCCACAGAGAACGGCGACATAATCAGCTTGCCCTTTGAGCGCGAAGCTATGGTGCTGAGCTGCTTCAACTGCTTGCGAAGCTTGTCGCTGAGTGCCAGGAACTCGCCCTCGCCAAGCTTGATGTAGCGACCGCGCGACTGACTGGCAAGGTCAAGCAGCTGTGCCATGGTCAGAACCTTGCCTTGGTCTATCTCCACGCTGCCCTCTATCTCAAACCATCCGTTCTCATTCTTCTTTATGGCACCGTTCCATGATGTAGATGTCTGTCTTTGCTTTATCCTGAGACTTGCGCCCTCAGGCCACTCACACGTAATGATATCGGAGTGGCCCTGTGCAAATTCAAGCAACGGAAGGAGGTCGTAGGCATCTACCTCTGTCATGGCATCTTTCGCCATGTTCTTATTTATGGCAGGCAAGGTGCTGTTTGCTTCCTTGAATACTTCAAGATAGTCTGCTTCCTGTTTCAGATCTCGCTGCACACGTGTCCTGCCTTCTATGGTCTCACCATTCTCATCAGTCCACCGTCCGCTGTCAACGATTACATCATTGCCCTGACCTGGCACGCATCTTACGCTGCCGCCTTCAAGCGGTCGCACGAACAGACCCACCACATAGTGCTCGCGATCCGTAGGGCGCATCTGCATAATAAGTTGTGAGGAGCCTGCCACTATAGGCAGTGTACTGCCGCCCTCTATAAGGTCGCTGTTGACCTCCACCTTGCCGCCAAGGCTGTTAAGGAACTCGCGCAGCTGCGCCTCTGCCTCATCAGGGAAATATCCCAGTGAGAGCAGTCGGCTGTAGTACGGCCGCTGCGCATCGTCTATGCGTATAAAGTTGATTGATGCAGCCCCCCTGTGGGTTATCACCAATGGCTCTTCCACCTTGTCGGCAGGCACGTTGCTGACTATATGGTAGCCGTCCATGGTGTGCTCAAGCGTAAGATACGGCATCTCTTCCGTAACCTGCACAAGGGTGTACGGGGCATAGTGGCCTACGTAGAGCCTGCTCTCCTTAGTCATCTCTGGCAATATATACTCCAGCCGGACATCACCTGGGTAAGCCCTGCTTTGGCTAACCTTCATTGATATGCGATGGTCTGCAGCATCCATGCCCTCCAAGGAGCCGTTTACAAAATCATAGAACTTGATGTTCTTGCCTGCACTCCAGTTACCATTCTTCAATATAGTCTGGCTACGGGGATTGGCATAGGGGCTTTTGATGTCACGCATGAAATATGCTACACGCACATCTTTCTTTACTGCCTCTGCATCACCATTGCCACCAGTGGAGAGGTTCATGAGGTCGTCAAGTACATTCTCCCATTCCTGCTTATGGTATATGGTAGATAGTATTCCCTGCTTGCCATACGCTTTGTCAAGTTCTTCTGCATTGTCAGGCATTTTGTACTTGCGCATCTCCTGCTTGTAGATGCTCCATCGTGGCATGGCAGCAGACACACCGTCGCCATAGGCTTTCTGCACGAGGCTGACCTTGCCAAGATAGTAGCACATCAAGACTGCCTGCACTCTGTCTATGCGCTCAGGGCTTTCCAGGGCATGGCTTAGTTCTCTCTCTATGCTTTTGTCGTTGTCGCCATAAGACAGTATGGTATATAGGAGGCGTGCAGAGCTTGTCAAGTCATTCGATGCACGGGTTATTCCTGCGCACTTCCTCTTGCCATCCTCTGTCCCTGTCTTGAATGCTATGAGCAGGTAGAAGAAATTTGCCGACGCCAACGCAAGGTAGCTGCGCGATGACACAATGAAACTACGGATGTTGCTCTGCTTGTTATTCAGAGCCACAGCCTTCTTGAAATGCTCCAGCGACTGTACGTAGTTTCCTTTGTAAGCCTCGTGCAGTCCGGCAATGATGCGATGGTTCTTGTTGTTGGCATAGAGGTCCTGCGGAATTACGCCGTATGCCATGTAGGCATATAAATCCAAGAGGCATAGCAGGCGCAGTGTCTTGCTGTCTTCATTGCTCCTAAGCTTGAAACTGCTTACCAGCGATTTCAGATAGTCCACGTCTATCAGTTTTTCTTGCGTGAATACCCTTACGATGTAATCATTCAGCAATTCAAAGAAATCATCTGAGTCGAAATTAAGCAATATGGGAGCAAAGCGAGGGTCGCATACGATTGGTATGAAACACTCCTTATTGGCCACTGCATCTCTATAATAATGGATTGGGGCATCGTCATTGAAGTCATTGGTGATAAACTCCCACAACAAGCGTTGTGTATCGGTAGGTTCAAGTTTCTTTGCTGCATCAAGCACCTTTAATGTCAAATCCTTTTTCTGTTCTTTCAGAAAAAGCATAACGGGTACCATGTGCTCGCTCGCTATAGTATAGTCGTAGGAGTCTGTACGCCAGTTATAGGTCTTCGCTTCGATTATGTATGCATCCCTTAACGGCTTTACATAAGCCTTAAGGTCACTCAACGAACGTCCTAACAAGTTCTCCATCACGCTTTTCAACTTGCGCGGCTGTATCTCCTGCGTGTCGAAAAGCGTATATATTGCTAACAACATTAAGACATTATCGCTAAATTTCTCGTACATAACCAAACTTCTTATTACAGTGATAATATATTACCTAGCGTCCTATACCCAGAAACTAAACGCTGTATGCCAGCGCATACGCCTTGATGCGCTTAACCATGGCGAGCAGTCCGTTGGAGCGTGTTGGCGAGAGGTGCTCTTTCAGTCCTATCTCTTCTATGAAGTAGAGGTCTGCATCGAGTATCTCCTTCGGCGTATGGTCGGTCAGCACTCGTATGAGCAGGGCTACGATGCCCTTCACGATGAGGGCGTCGCTCTCGGCAGAAAAGTGCAACGTGCCGTCTTCCTGCTTGTCGCACTGCACCCACACGCGGCTCTGACAGCCGTCGATGAGGTTCTGTTCTGTCTTATACTCGTCAGCCAATGGCTCTTGCTCTGAACCAAGGTCGATGAGCATCTGGTAACGGTCCATCCAGTCATCAAGACCGCTGAACTCTTCTATTACTTCGTCTTGTATCTCGTTTATTGTCATATTCTCTTAAGATTGAAAAATTGAAGAATTGAGGTCGGATATTATGATTATTTCAAAGTTCCCAGCTTGTCAAGTACAGAGAACGGATCTTTCTTGAATGTCTTATATACGAAGTCGTCGCTCTTGATATACTCAAACATCTTTGGGAAGCGCTCAAAGCACCTTGCTATCCATTTTTTCTGACCTGTAGCAAGAGTGTTCTTGCCGTAGTCTGTATAGTATGGTATAACTGTTTCATCACCCTCCAGGCAGTAGCAGTATTGCACGTGGCTCTCATACTGCAGCCACCCAAGGCTCCAAGCAGCGAAATCAACAACTTTTGTTTGACAGGCAAAGCCCAGGATGCCTTTCTTCTGATATGCTACGGGAAAGAACGTGCGCTTCGATCCGTGCTTGAGATTCTTCGGCCAACTAAGGTTTTTGAGAAGATAAAGAGACTTTAACACTCCCTTTGTACCGTCTTCATAGGTAACTGCAATTTCCTTCACCTCATCGGCGGTATATACATTTCCTTTGCCTTCAGGCGTGTCTGCTATGGAAACACTATAGATGTTATATATTTTTTCTTCACCATAATATATCATCGTTGTCTTTCCGTCAACGATATATCCTGTTACCTTCTTGCCATCAAACAGTGTAGCCGTGCATTTTACTGTCTCTTTCTTCTTGGCTGCGTTGCTGACGATGCATGGTACAAGCAGCAGCAATACTACTAATGATACCTTTTTGAAAAATGCTAAAACCATTGTTCTATATATTGTCTATGTTTATTTTAGTTGTTTCTGTGTATGTGTCCGACTTCAATTCTTCAATTCTTCAATTTTTAAATTATTTATTTTTCAATCCTTCATTCCTTCAATTCTTCAATCCTTCAATTCTTCAATTTTAATTACGAACACCTTGTCGTTAGGCCTTACCTTATCGGGCACCTTGATGCTTATGCGCTGGCCCTTGGTGGCTTGCTCCACAGGTTTCAGGTCATAGCGTATCTCATCCACCTCGTCGATATACATCGCTCCGGTGGTGTTACCGGTGAAGAGCAGTTTGTCGCCCACCTTGATGTCGTGAGCCTCAACCTGTATCTCTGCCACGCCAATCTTTGAGAAATATTTTATCACCTTGGCGGAATATACCTTCTTCTCGGTTGCCTTCGAACCGTATGAGTCGTTCCACTCTCCCAAGGTCTGGCCCTGATAGTAGCCGTCCCAGAAACCACGGTTGAAGACGCGGGCGAGCCTTTCGTCCCACTTGTCCTTAGCCTCTTCGGTAAACTGCTTTGGCTCCTGCGGCTGCTCCTGGTCGTGGAGCACGGCACTGATGGCTTCCTTATAGCAGCGCACCACGGTGTCAACATACTCTGCTCCGCGTGCCCTGCCTTCTATCTTGAACACCCTGACGCCTGCCGTCATCATGCGGTCGATGAAGCGGATGGTCTTCAGGTCCTTGGGCGACATGATATATTTGTTGTCGATGAGGAGTTCGTTGCCCGTCTCCACGTCTTCCACCCGGTATGCCCTGCGGCATATCTGCACGCACTCGCCACGGTTGGCAGAGCGTCCCATGTTGTGAAGCGACAGGTAGCACTTGCCCGAGATAGCCATGCACAGCGCACCGTGACAGAACATCTCTATGCGGATAGGCTGCCCAGATGGTCCGCAGATGCCTTCCTTCACAGCCTGTTCGTGAATGGCCTGCACCTGGTCCATGCGCAACTCACGCGCCAGCACCACAACGTCGGCAAACTGCGCGTAGAACCTGAGCGCCTCAATGTTTGAAATATTAAGCTGAGTGGAGAGATGCACTTCCTGCCCTACCTCACGACAATACATCATCACAGCCACGTCAGAGGCTATGACGGCAGAGATGCTTGCCTCCTTGGCAGCATCAATGATTTCGCGCATCTGCTCAAGGTCTTCACCATATATCACGGTGTTGACCGTCAGGTAGCTCTTTATTCCGTGCTCAGCACACGTAGCCGCAATCTCCTTCAAGTCGTCAATGGTGAAGGTAGATGCAGAGTGAGCACGCATGTTAAGTTTCTCTATACCAAAGTATATAGAGTTAGCTCCTGCGTTTATGGCAGCAGCAAACGACTCTCTCGAGCCTACCGGTGCCATTATCTCAAAATCTTGTTTTTTCATCATTCTGCAAAGATAGTGATTTTCCGTCACCTGACAAAATTTTTCAACAGAAAACTTTCCCATCCCTAATCTTTCTTGACAGAAAGAAGATATAAGCGCAGATACATACAGATTGATTCATAAATAAAACCGCCCTGCCATACATAGGTATGACAGGACGGTTGATTTATTTTCTTATTCGCCTTTATCTTTGTTTCATTACATCTCCCACACGGCTCCGTCAGGGGTGTCCTTGACGATGATGCCGGCGGCTGAGAGTTCGTCGCGTATCTTGTCGCTGGTAGCCCAGTCCTTGTCAGCCTTGGCCTTGGCACGCAGTTCAAGCACCATATCGACCACCTTGCCGAACGACTCTTNNTCTTGTCGCTGGTAGCCCAGTCTTTCTCTGCCTTTGCCTTGGCGCGCATCTCGAGCACCATCTGCATTACCTTGTCGAGGGCCTTGTCCTTCTCTGATGAGTCACCACCGGTCTGGTTTGTCAGTCCGAGGATGTCAACGGTGAAGAGGCGCATGGTCTCTGCCAGTTTGTCGAGGTCTGCCTGTGATATCTTTGCCTTGCGGTCAACGAGCAGGTTCACCTGGTGACAAGCCTCAAACAATTCTGAGATGACGATAGGTGTCTGC
>DGHL01000061.1:0-131 GCA_002392645.1 Prevotellaceae bacterium UBA3849 | reverse complement strand
CAGGTCGTCGTTCATGGCGTCGTAGAGCTTCTGCGGCAGCTCCTTCACGAACTTCTCTATCTCAGGACTTGAACCCTTGGCGGTCTGTATGCGCTTGATGTCCTTCAGTCCCTGCATCAGTCGGGCAAAGC
>DGHL01000065.1 GCA_002392645.1 Prevotellaceae bacterium UBA3849 | reverse complement strand
TTGAAAATTCTATAGGAAGCAAATTCACACTAATTATTCCTTCCGGGAGTGAAAACCCGTGGTAGTATGTTAACATCAGAAACTTGAATTAATTAAAAATGTTTTACGCAAAGATACGACTATTTATTTATTTTCACCCACAATTTACTGTTAATAAAAAATAAAACGCAAATTATTTTTTACTTTCAACATTTTTTATTACCTTTGCACCGACGCAATTCCATTAACACCTTAATATATATAGATACATACCCTGTAAACAAAGACAAATCTTAGGAAGTAACAACATATACCGAATCAAACTCGCTAACTAATTATCAATAAATAAAACATGAAAAAACTTTACACACTATTAATGATGTGCCTCATAGGCACAGTAGCATCGTGGGCGGGAGAAGCAACAACCATTTACGAGAGAGGTACCACGACAGCATGGTCTAGCGATGACCTTACAGACTGGGTCAACACTGGTGGTACTCTAGCAGCCACTATAAATGGTGGTCTCCAGTTTTCTGCAAACAACCTGAATCCTGGACCGGTATATACGAAATCCATTACCACTACGAAAAATTCTATCGTAACATTCAACGCCACCTTTAAAGCTGGCGGTGCGCCAAATAGAGATTCGAGTTATGACTATATAAAATTTGGTGGAATATCATTCAGATTTTATGAAGTAAACAAGCAGGCGAAAATTGACATCGATGGTACAGAAACACTCTTATTTAGTTATACTAACCGTGGGGATGTTTATTCCATAACAGTCACAATCAATCAAGCAAAAGGAGATGTGAGTTATTCATGTAACACCACAAATGGTACTGCTACATCATCCACTTCGATTACAAGTATTGAGATCGGACATTACAGAGGTGGGCGCGAAGGCGCAACATACACCACTGTGCTTCAAAATGTATCCGTATCAGAGGAATTACAGGATGTTACAACGGCAGGATACACCGTCAACTACATATACAGCAACGATACCATCAAGAGTACTGTAGGCTCGAGTACCGTCGGAGCAACTGTAAATGCAGAATCTCCTATAACAATTGATGGTACAAAATATTATGCAGCAGACGGAACGACAACGTCAATGACAATAACAAGCGACGCAACAGCCAACGTGCTTAACGTAAACTTGCGCAAGGCTCTCACAAAAACCGTTAGCATAATCGCTGTGGACGGAGACGGAAACGAACTGAAAAGATTCTCTACAGAATGCATAGAGGGCGAAGCAGCAAAGAATCTGTTCTACACCCGTGCAGTGGAAAAGGACGGAGGATACTACACGATAGCTGCTGCAAATGCCAACGGGGTGAACTACGGCAAGAGCGTATCATATACATCAAGCGACGAAAACAAGATTTACACACTTGACAAAAGCATAACCTATTACGCTGAAGAAAGCGACCTCAACGTAACACGTAGTTATGCAGCACAAGGCCAAGCACCAGAGCGCGGATCAGGCGGCGACTGGCAGCGTTTGTATGCTAACTCATATGCATACACTGATGCATTACCTGCCGGTGTGTATAAGCTTGACATTAGCGGACGTAGTCAGAGTGCAAGCTCCAATTCGCTTGACATTGACGTGCGCCTTGCCGACGGAACATTGGTAAAGACTGGTAACACAGTCACATGGGGCAACGCCGTTTGCTCTGTACAAACATTTGAAGGAATAAATGTGCCTGAGGGTGCCTCTATAGTTGTAAACAACGCCACAGAATACAACACCAACGTAGCACTCGACTACGTAATAGCCTATCGCACAGGTGATGCTACCGAGCAGATCACCATCAACGAGATCGGTGTTTCTTCTTACGTAACAACTTATCCACTCGACTTCAGCAACCTCACTGACGTGAAGGCACTCATCGCTACAAGCGAGACAGAGGACCAGATCGTCATGACAAAGGTGACAGAGGTTCCTGCAAACACACCAATCATCGTACGTGGCACGGCAGGCACATACGACATCCCTGTAGGTACATGCACCGCACTGCCATCAACAAACCTGCTCAAAGGCTCTGCTACTGAGTCAATAGACGCCGGAGACGTGGAAGGCACAGTATATGCACTGAAAAAGTCAGACGGAGAATTCCACAAGGTAGCAGCAACAGTGACGATACCTGCAAAGATAGCATACTTCGTTTCTACCGCTACAACAGCAGGAGCTAAGGAAATAAAGAGCTACACCATCTTCGGTGAGGAAGAGACAGCAGTAAGCAGCGTCAATGCCGACACAGAGAAGGCCAACGTACGACTCTTCAACGTAGCCGGACAGCAGGTAGGCGCAGGCTACAAAGGACTTGTGATAGACGAGAACGGTAACAAATACATCAAATAAAAAAACACGGTTATGATAAAGAAAATATATACAGAGCCAACAGCAGACATTCTTGACCTCTCTGCACTCCCACTGCTCAGCGGCAGTCCGGTAGATGAGGGTGAAAACAACAAGAATAACGACGATATAACAGACCCAAGCGAACTGGGAGCCAAAGAAGGCTTCTGGGCTCTTGATGAGGAATAAAAGACCGTGAGGGATTGTCCGGTCAAGTTAAAAAGTGCGAAACATTAGGTAGTTTCGCACTTTTTTTGTACCTTTGCAACTTGAACGGAAAAACGAAAACGAAAATAAAAACAATTATAGAACAAAATGGCACAGCAAGAAGATGTATTTAAGAAGATAGTAAGCCACTGTAAGGAGTATGGCTTTGTGTTCCCATCAAGTGATATCTATGACGGACTGGGCGCAGTGTATGACTACGGTCAGAACGGTGTGGAGATGAAGAACAATATCAAGCAGTATTGGTGGCAGTCAATGGTATTGCTGCACGACAATATCGTGGGCATTGACTCGTCTATCTTCATGCATCCTACTATATGGAAGGCTTCAGGACACGTTGATGCTTTCAACGATCCTCTCATCGATAACCGTGACTCAAAGAAGCGTTACCGCGCCGACGTGCTCATAGAGGAGCAGATGGCAAAGTACGAGGATAAGATTGCCAAGGAGATTGCCAAGGCAAAGAAGAAGTTTGGCGACAGCTTTGACGAGAAGCAGTTCCGCGAGACTAACCCACGTGTGCTGGAGAACCAGAAGAAGTTTGACGACCTGCATGCACGCTACAGCGAGGCTATGAACAAGATGGACCTCGAGATGCTGAAGCAGATAATCCTCGACGAGGGGATAGTATGTCCTATCAGCGGTACACGCAACTGGACTGACGTGCGTCAGTTCAACCTGATGTTCTCTACGGAGATGGGAGCGTCTGCCGACAACTCAATGAAGATATACCTCCGCCCAGAGACAGCACAGGGCATCTTCGTGAACTACCTCAACGTGCAGAAGACAGGCCGCATGAAGATACCATTCGGCATAGCACAGATAGGTAAGGCATTCCGTAACGAGATAGTAGCACGCCAGTTCATCTTCCGTATGC
>DGHL01000037.1:1801-5211 GCA_002392645.1 Prevotellaceae bacterium UBA3849 | reverse complement strand
CGATTTTTATCGGACAGCAATAGTTTTAATCAAAGAATCGTAAAGATATGGTGAAAACCGCTGAGGCGGAAGATGTCCTCTACATCCTCATTCAGGTTTCTCACCACTACCTCGCCGCCGCTTTGTGCGCAGTTTTTTTTCAGCTGCATGAAGAAGCGAAGACCTGAGGAACTGATATACTCTAGGTTCTTGCAGTCAACGACAATCTTGCCGCCAGGTTGCTCTGCCACGCGGTCAAGTATGTCTGCAGCCTCAGCAGATGCAATGTTGTCAAACTCGCCACTCAGGGCAATCACAGTCTCGTTCTCTTTCTGTTCAATATTAATGTCAAACATAGTATTCTGTTTGTTTTTATAGTTTCTTTTTCAATATAAGTACGTTTTGTCCGTCGGGGGTGCGCTCATAGTTCACGTCATCCATCAGTTGCTGGTACAGATATATGCCCAGCCCGCCTATCTGACCGCTGCTTACAGTCTGTTCCGGGTCAATCGGCGGCTGGGCAAGCGGATTGAATTCCTCCCCGCTATCGCTGATTGTAATTGTGAAATAGTCCCCGTCATCATCCGTTGTCGTGTTGAATGTCACATCTATTTTTCCAGCCACCCCCTTCGGGTAGGCGTAGTGGATGACATTTGACAAAGCCTCCTCTGCCGCCAGCACTATCCTCTCCGACTGTCTGCGGCTGAGTTTCATACATCCGCAGTATTCGCGCAGCAAGCCCTTTACGCGTCTGAACTCCTCCACGTCATTTCTTATCACGAGACTCACGGGCTGTGATGGCGTGTCGTTCTCTATGCACATCAGCGTGATGTCGTCACGCTGCTCTGAATCGCCGAAGAACTGCTGTGTGGCATCCATGATATGCGTCACCACAGACTCCGCTCCGAGACTGGAATATTCCCGTGTAATGGAGAGCAGATGCTCAATGCCCATGAATTTCTTTTCATGGTTGCGAGCCTCTGTCACGCCGTCGGTATATAGCACAAGGCGACTTCCCTCAGGAAACAGTTCTCCATACTGCCTGTAAGTATATCCGGCATCATATCCGATGGGTATGTCAGGGTCGGTCTTCATCAGGATATCATTGAGTATCGGAGGGCTATGTCCTGCGTTGCAGTAGGTAAGAAGTCCGTGACTCTTGTCAATTTTGCCGACAAAGGCTGTCACAAACATCATGCTGCTGTTATTCTCCGACAATATGCGGTTTATCTCGCAAGTTATCTCCACTGGCGTGGAGAAATGACGCACCGCCATGCGAAACAGATTGACCGTGGCAGCCATCATCATGGCTGCCGGTATACCTTTGCCGCTCACGTCGCCTATGATGAAATATATGTCCTGACCGTTCTGATAGAAATCATACAAGTCGCCCCCGACCTCTTTCATAGGCTTCAGGGTGGCACACAGTCCATGTGGGAAATCCTGCCTCAGCATGTGCATCTGTATGCCGTGGGCTATCTGCATCTCATGCTCCGTCTGCTTCTGCTCCTTGCGTGCGTTCCCAAGCCTTATGTGATATACTATGGTGCGTTGCACGATGAATCCCAGCAGCAGCATACCTATGAAAAGCAGTCCGAAGGTGATGATGTTCATCATGGCGGTATTGCCGTATATCATGTTCTCAGGACAAGACAGCACCAGCACCATGTCATAGTTGGCGATTTTCTTTTGGTCGGTGAAGAAATCTGCATCAGACGGATTATCCTCTGAGGATGCTGCCAGCACATTGCCGTCTTTATCCAGCAGCCGGCACACGCTGCCAGGGTAAGGTTCCGCTTTTTTCAGCATCTGCCGCAGGCGCTTCAGTTCTACGTCAAGGCACAATACCGCCACCAGCTTGTCGTGGTAATATACAGGACGGCTCAGCGACATAACGTATGAATTGTTTTGTGTATCGTCCACGTATGGCTGCCCCCATTTCCCACGGTGTATGTCCCGGCTTTGACCGTCTATATACCATGCCCTTGTGGTATAGTCATATCCCTCGTAGTTGTCATCTGCCACCCCCGTTACTATGCTGTCGCCCTGCACCATGCTGTACGGCTCATACAACCTGCCCCTGCCTTTATAGTAATATGGCACAAAGCCTATCGCTACAGCCTTGATAAAGGGATTCTGCTTCACCACCTCTCGTGTTATGCCGAGCATCAGCTCAGGATTTGCCAGTTCGTCGCGTGTGGCATCATGCATATCGTCGAGCGAAGTCTCAGCCTCTGTAAGCAAGTTGAGTATGCGCTGCTCAACCATGTGCAGTTCACGGTTTACCAGTTTCCTGGCATTTTCATCATCGTTGGCAATGCTCATATAATACTGCACGCCGACAACTACGACTATCAGCATAGCCGCAGCCAACAGCAGGGGAATACTCTTGCCACGTATATTCTCAAGCAGTTTTTTCATGAGTGCTATTTCTTCCGGTATTTATATTTTTCAGCAGTTAAGTAGGCAGTAGTTAAGTAGGCAGTAGTTAAGACATTACGTTCTTTCTTTATAAGGTCGCGCCCCCCATTTGTCTTAACTCCTTAACTTCTTAACTCCCTTTAACTCCTTAACTCTCGCTAAAATATCCCAGACCATCAATGGCGGTGAGGAAACGTTCTACGTAGTCTCCTGATGTAGGAGACCAGCGGAATCCCATCCTGTAAAGCACCTGCGTGGTGTAGTCGTTGACGGTCTTTATCAAGGCAGCTTTCTGGCCGTGCGCCATGTCCTGATAGGCTATGAGGCTCTGCAGCTGCTGTGCCTTTGTAGGGTCAGACTTTGCCTTTTCCAGTGCCAGCTCATACTCTTCTGCCTCAACCTGCCGTGGTGGTGTGCCTATCTGTTTCAGCTCACCGAGCACATCACCAAAGTGTACGTAATGATTGTTGAACGGATGGAACAGACAGCAGTCTCGTGGTGTCACTGCGAGCGTGACGACAGCCTTGGCCACCTCATTGATGGGCGAGAACTCCATGGGTTGGTCGGTCATCTCGTATGGATAGCAGCCAAGAGTCTTAAAGACACGCACACGTCCCATGGCTGAGTTTGTCTGCGCATTAATCTGGAACTCTCCGTCGGTAGAGCGCGGAGCGAGGTTGCCTACGCGCATCACCTTGCCGTCAAGGCCGTGTATGGCTACACCCTCAAGCACTGTTCGCTCTGCCACGAACTTTGAATGAACGTAACGGTTCTCCATGTATTGTCCGAAATACAGTGTCTGTTCAGTCTGCACGGTGTCGGGTGACGGCTTGCCGTTTACTGATAGCCCGGCAGTGCTGTAAGTGGAGATATGAATGAGCCTTGCGCCTGTCTCTATGCAGAAGCGTACGCAGTTTACCACGCCCTTGATGTTTACGTCTTCTATATCTGTGCCGGCGGAGAAATGCTTTACCACAGCGGCGCAGTTGAACACGGTGTTTATGGAGGAG
>DGHL01000037.1:0-1734 GCA_002392645.1 Prevotellaceae bacterium UBA3849 | reverse complement strand
ATTACCATTCAAACCTTCCTCCTTATTCCTTTCGCCCTTATTCCAGAAGGGTTCCGTCACGTCTCCTGCCATTACGTGCAGGCGTGAGCCGAAGAGTTCCTTGAAGTTGTCGCCGAAGTAATAAAACAGCAGACGTTTCAGTCGGCGCTCGCCGTCCATGCTGTCCTTGGCGCGTACAAGACAGTATATCACAGGCACATCGTCACGCCCTATCAGTTCCCGCAGTACGTGTATGCCTAAGTAGCCGGTGGCTCCCGTCAGTAGTGCATTACCTATGCTCTGCCGTTCACCCTTGCGGAAATTGTCAAGGGTGTTACGCATCAGCAGCGTGTCAATAGGCTTGTAGTCATACTGCGCGTCGGCGTTTGGGGAGTTGGTCGTTTGGTCGTTTGGTTGTTTCTGACTTCCTCCCTCACAGGTAGTGTCAGGGTGGTGCTGTTCGGACAGCAGTGCCGCCAACTGGCGTGGTGTAGGATTGGCAAACACGTCGCCGTAGGCTATATGGCGTCCAGCCTTGTCTGCCTCGGTGATGATGCGGATTACCATCACCGACGTGCCTCCCAACTCAAAGAAATTGTCAGTGGCACTATACTGCTCTATACCTAATATATCTCCGAAGATTCCGCAAAACAGTGTTTCCTGTTCGTTGACAGGTTTCACATACTCAGCATCTCCCTTCTTCAGTACTGGCGCGGGCAGAGCCCTTCGGTTTACCTTTTGGTTCTGGTTCAGTGGTATGCTGTCTATCTGCATCGTGGCTGCCGGCACCATGTATGGCGGTTTTTTGCTTGCTATGAAATTGTTAAGGGCTGTCACATCCACTTGCTCATCGCTTACCACGTACGCAGCAATATACTTTCCTCCATTATCATAGTCAAATGCCTGCACGGTGGCATCCTTTATACCTGGATACTCACGGATAACAGCCTCAACCTCCTTTAGTTCGATACGGAAACCGCGTATCTTGACCTGACCATCTCGCCTGCCCACGAATTGTATATTGCCATCGGGCAGATAGCGCACCATATCGCCGGTGCGGTAGCAGCGACCATATTGCGAATCGATAAACGCTGCCGCCGTATTCTCTGGTTGATTGAGGTAACCGCGTGCCACCTGTGGACCGCTGATCCACAGCTCGCCTACGGCACCCACAGGCAAACGGTTAAAATCCTTGTCAACAATATACAGCCTGAGGTTATCAACAGGCTTGCCTATCGGAATGTCCTGATTATACTGTTTCAGCGGATATGTGGTGGTAAAGATAGTACATTCCGTAGGTCCGTAGCCGTTGTGCATCATGTATTGCACAGGCGGTTGCAATGCGGGTAGTTTCTCGCCGCCCACCGAAAGGTGTTGCAGAGAGTGGTTATCCATATTGGTGGCAAACTGATAGCCTACCTGTGTCGTGATGAATGAGTGTGTTATGCCCTCCTTATTGAAATATTCGTTAAGGTCAGGCAGGTTCATACGTATGTCGTCACCCACTATATAGACAGAGGCACCGCAAGTAAGGGCAGGATATACATCCATCATGGAAGCATCAAAGCCATAGCTGGCATAGGCGGCTGCACGGCTGTCAGATGTCATGTCGTAGTAACGCTGATACCAATGGCAGAATGCCACCAGGTTACGGTGCTCCAGCATCACGCCCTTAGGTACGCCGGTTGAACCAGACGTATAGAGTATAATGAAGAGAGAAGAGGGGTGAGGGGAAGAGGGTTTATTACCATTTCC
>DGHL01000047.1:239-10782 GCA_002392645.1 Prevotellaceae bacterium UBA3849 | reverse complement strand
AAATTCAAAAATCTGACAGTGGGAATTTTTAGAACCCACCTTAATTATATAATTTGTCGTGCCGGCATATAAAAGAAATAGAGCGTCGCTATTTGAAGCGACGCTCTATTTCTTCATTTGTGATTACATTGATAATGGGTTTGCCATCGGGAGTGTATCGTTGCGATGAGCAATGGAACAGCTGCCTTACGAGACTCTCCATACTTTCGTTGCTTAGAATCTCACCGTATGGCGTAGCAGCCCTCTGAGCCAGTGATGCGGCAAGTATAGAGTTTATTTCGTTTGTTGCACTGTTGCCTAACTCCACAGCCTCTGTAACAAGGTCGTTAACGAGGCGTACGGCATCCATGCCGCCTAATCCTGACGGGATGCCCTCTACAGCATAGCTGTTATTGCCGAGGTTGTTCAGTTCAAAGCCCAAGATGGATAATTCGCTGAGAATATCATCGAGAGCAGCGGCGTAGGATGGTGGGAACTGTACCACCTCCGGGAACAGCACCTTCTGCGTGTGTGCGGAGTGGTCGCGCATATTCTTCATATACTGCTCGAAGAGAATGCGCTGGCTTGCCCTGTGCTGGTCTATCAGCATCAGTCCGTTGTTAGCCTGTGATACGATGTATTGCGCGTTAAGCTGGTAGTACGTACCGTTACTGTCGGGCATGACAGCGGCTTCTGATTCATTAGTCAGCAGCGAATCATCGGGAGCAAATGACATCATAGAGTCATCGCCAGGTGTCGCAGCATCAGGAACGAGTCCTTGGTCAAAGAAATCATTCTCTGCGTGTTGATTACTGCTGTCGTTGCCGAAAAGTTCTTCCCAACCACGTGCGTTGCCTGTACGACTACCGTTAAGTCCCTGAATACGATTGGCAGGTGAACTGCCACGGGCAGAGCCTGAAAGAGACGATGCAGCACTGCGTGTATTCCATGCAATGTGGTCGTTGTCTGCCTCGTCGTGCGATTTCGGCGTATTGAAAGGGTTATATTCAGGATTGAAGTCAATCTGCGGTGCAATGATGTCAGGATTGCCCCCAGGATTAAATACAGGTATGTCAGGCTTGCCGTCAGTGTCAAAGTCAAGTGCGGTAAGGTTAGAGAACTTGCCTACCGCATCGCGCACGGAAGCCATCAGAATCTGCCAGATGGCTTGTTCGTTGTCAAACTTGATTTCAGTCTTTACAGGGTGAATATTAACGTCAATGTCCTCTGGCGAGACGGTAAAGTAAATGAAATAAGACACCTGTTCGCCGTCGGGCAGCAGACGGTCGTATGCCGACATTACCGCCTTGTGGAAATACGGGTGTTTCATGTATCTGCCATTGACGAAGAAATATTGATGGCAGCCCTTTTTCTTTGCCGACTCAGGTTTGCCTGTAAAACCTGTGATCTTGCAGATAGACGTCTCAGTGTCAACCGGTAGTAATTGCTGGTTGATGCGTTTGCCGAATATGTCGATGATACGCTGGTGCGTATTTGACGCACGCAGGTCGAGCATCTCCATACCGTTGTTATATAAAGAAAAATGTATCTCGGGATATACGAGCGCTATCCTTTCAAACGCCTGTGTGATGTTGCTCATCTCCGTTGCGTTTGACTTCAGGAACTTTCTGCGCGCTGGTATATTAAAGAATAGGTTCTCTATAAGGAAATTGCTTCCTACGGGACATGATACCACCTCCTGTTCCATGACGCGTGAGCCGGCTATTACGATACGTGTGCCCACTTCGTCGTCCTTCGTGCGTGTCTGCAGGGTAACCTGTGCCACCGCTGCTATAGAAGCCAAAGCCTCACCGCGGAATCCCATCGTGTGAAGCGAGAAGAGGTCTGTAGCCTTACGAATCTTTGATGTGGCATGACGCTCAAAACTAAGTCGTGCATCGGTGTCGGACATACCACAGCCGTCATCGATGACTTGTATAGATGCCTTGCCAGCGTCGCATACGAGAATCTGTATGTTCTTCGCTCCTGCATCGATGGCATTCTCTACAAGTTCCTTGATGACAGACGCAGGGCGCTGTATTACTTCGCCTGCGGCTATCTGGTTAGCTACGGAATCTGGTAACAGTTGTATTATATCCACGGGAGTGTTAGAATTGAAAAATTGAAGAATTGAAGAGCTTCACATGAAATTCTCCTTTGTGTGGGAAGAGAGAAGCTATCGTTCTTTTGCTATTATTTATTCAGATTCCTCTTGGGTGGCTCACGACGCTTCTGCTCTTTCAGTTCAGTGCCTGCTGCTTTCGGAATCCAGACGAAGATGTCGTCTTTTGAGCGCGGACGCATATAGTCGAACCATGCGAAGTTAGGTAGTTTATACTTCTCCGGAGGCGTCTGTGAAAGAGGATACAGAGTACCGGTGCTTGCACACATCCATATCTTATGGAGTTTGCGCTCAGGAGTAAGATACATCTTCAGAGTGTCGGTTTCCGTATAGTTCAGTCCGATGATTGTGGTGTCAGCCTCGTCGATAGGGTAGTACACCACCTGAACATTAGCTACCGCCCAGTTCTCGCGTAGTTTGCCGTCGATGAAATAAGCCCTCATATCGCGACTGGCAATCTGATTGAAGTGTATGGAGTCAACCTGTTGGACGGACAGGGCCTGATTGAGTACTTCGGCATAGCGCACCGTAGAATCGTTCATGAACACCCGTATCTTCTCACCAAGCAGTTGGTTGCCTTGAGTCCATACCACAGGGTCGCGGTACATAGTCATACAAGAGTCGGCAGAATGGAACACGAGTGAATCGCACACTGCCTGCAAGTCATTGCGGTAAGCCCTTACGTGGTTATAGCAATATACCTCGCGCTGTACCGAATCGGTGTTATTATATAAGGTGTGTATGCGGATGGTATCACCGTGCATCCATAGGGTATCCTTCTGTGAGAAGTCAACAGCCACGGCATTCTTCGTTGCAAAGCCATCGCCAGTATTGTCGTTGTAGATGCAATGGTCACCAATCAGCATGTTCTTGTTTTCGTTGTCTTTGTACACTACATTGCCATAGCCCTCGTTGATACCAGTCTTATCGCTGTGATACAGACTGTCGGCCGTTATCTCCTTAGGTCCGTTGTATATGGTAGAGCGGCCGAATAGTTCCGAGCGTTCAGTGGCAGTGTTGTAGTAGCTGTCTGTCGTATATACCTTGCTGCCTTTCTGTGTTATGGTAGAAGGACCGGTGATGTGTGCCAGGGCCTTGCGATCGTAATAGTACAGAGTGTCAGTGTCTATGCGTAGCCCCTTGTCGTTGGTCAGCACCACGTTATAGAAAAACTCAGAGTGGTGGGTGTCAATGAAATGTCTGCCCCAGTCGGCTGTCAGCACGTCGCCCTTGCTCGTAAGTTTGATGCCGGCAGAGCCGTAGGCATCAGCGATGCCATACATACGGTCAAAGTCGAGAGTGTCGCAGTAGAGCTTAGAGCCGCGATGTGTAAGAATCACGTTGTCCCATACGTGTGCCATTTCATCGTTGCCGTCGTAGTATCCTTGGTCGCCTACGAGTGTGAGGGTGTCACCCTGGCGCATCTTTACGTGTCCGAAAGCCTCAAAAGAGTTTGACGACTCATAGTAGTATGCACTGTCGCACGTAAGGTGCATGCCTTTATGCATGAATGACACCTTGCCCTTGACGAATTGAGCGTCAGGGTGTGAACCATAGATGTCATAGGACAGCAAGTCTGCATGCTGCAGATAAACGCGGGTGTCTATCTTGCGTGCTACGGCACGTTGACGTTTACCCTTTGCACCGATGGCGACGCAAAGGGTAAACAGTGCTGCAACGAGCAGCTGATATTTTATGTAATTGATGTTTTTGATGAGAGGAAAAGGGGAGTTAAGAAGTTAAGAGTGAAGAGTTAAGAATTAAGAATTAAGAGCGAAGAATTAAAGAGACCCACCCCGACTCTCCCTGCGGGGGAAAGAGCCGTATGCGGAATGGGATTAATTATGCATTATCACTTCACCCATCCTTCATATTCGAAATCGTTGCAGTCTCTGAAGCGAGGTGCAATCCTTACGTAGGTGTTCTTGATCTTCTCCTGTACCCAATCGTGCAGTTTCTTCTCCCTTGCCTTAGCCAGTACCACGTCGCTCATCACCTGGAAATCCTCTGTGATGGTGGCCCTGTGGCCCTCGGTACGGTTGCGCAGTTTTGCTATTGCACATACTGTCTTGCCGCGAGAGTTTACCATCGTGAACGACTTGGAAATCTCGCCAGGCTGTAGGTTGCTGACGGCACGAGCCACCTCTGTAGGCAGGTCCTTCATCTCTATGCGTGAGGTGCGCTTGCCATCGTCGGTCGTTATGCTCATCAAACCATGGTTACTGCGGGTGTCCTTGTCGTCAGAGATGACAGTGGCAGCCTCGTCGAATGGGAATTTGTTGGCGCGCAGGTCTTCGCCTATAGAATCAAGACGTGCAAGAGTCTCGTTGATTGCTTCCTGTGAAACGCGTGGCTTACGCAGAATGTGGCGTACCTTAATCTTGTCGCCGCGCTTATCTATAAGCTGTATGATGTGGAAGCCAAACTCAGACTCTACGATTTTGGAAATCTTCTTAGGATCGGTAAGGTTGAAAGCCACCTGTGCGAAAGCAGGATCAAGCATACCCCTGCCTACATAGTCCATTTCGCCACCCTGACGTGCACTGCCAGGGTCCTCAGAGTAGAGTCGGGCCAATGTTGCAAAAGATGTAGCTCCAGACTGCACACGGTTGGTATAGTCGCGCAACTCATCCTTTACCTTGTTAATCTCCTCAATAGGTATGCGTGGTTGTATGGTGATCAGCTGCACCTCCACCGTTGTCTGTACGAAAGGAATGCTGTCTTCAGGAACATTGCGGAAGTAGTTGCGTACGTCGGCAGGAGTGACGGTAACGTCCTCTACCAGTTGGCGTCGCATACGTTGTGCGAGTTCGCGGTTCTTGAACTCGTCGTGCATCTCAGAACGCATCTGTGAAATGCTCTGCTTGCGGTATTCCTCCAGCTTCTCCTTAGAGCCGATCATCTGAATCCATGCGTTGATCTGCTGTTCTACACCCTGTGCTATCTCAGCCTCTGTCACCTCGATACTATCGATGGCAGCTTGGTTGATAAACAGTTTCTGCACAGCCAGTTGCTCTGGAATACGACAATCAGGGTCGCCGCCCCAATCAACACCTTCCTGCTCGCCTTGCAGTCGCATGACCTCTATGTCAGAGCGAAGAATCGCCTCATCGCCAACTACCCACAACACCTCGTCGATGTAGTTGGGCGTAACAGCGTCAGACTTTACGCTGTCGTTGCTTGCTGTGGCGCTCTGTGTCTGCGCCGTAGTAACCATGGCAGACAGCACCGTGAAGGCGGTTGCGCACAGGCATATAGTTCTCTTAAGCATTTTCTATATATAATAATAATAATGTGTTAATCCTCCTTTACGGTAGCCAATACCTCTTCATTGACTACTACAGGGTATTTAGCCTTGAGCACTTTTATCCACTCCTTCTCCATGGCATCTTGATAGTCAGCCACTACGAGGGCGCGTACGTCGCTCATCTCTTCAGGAGCCTTCAGTTCCTTGCCGAAGGTTGCAGTGTAAGGGAAGTCCTTTATCTCTTTAACTTTAGCATCAGCCACACCGAAGATGTCGCGGTCAACGATGCCGTTGGTTCCTTTCTTGAAGATACCCTTCTCTACGCGTATGTTCAGCACGGAGTCTTTGTTGAACGTCTCGCGCAGTATAGGAGCCCACTCGCTGAATTTCTTGCCTTTTACACATTTCTTCACCGCTTCAATGTCCTTCTCGTTGCGGGTGTAGTATGCAATGCCTTTGAAACGAGGCTCATCCCAAGCGTATTTCTTCTTGTTCTTCTTCCAGAACTGCTCCAGTCCGGCCTCGTCCTTCGATGCCTTCTCCCATACCTCGCGGTTGCTTATCTCGTAGAGAAGCAGTCCGTCGTGGTACTCCTTTATGAGATACTTCATGTTCTGGTCAGTGGCAGATATGGCATCAGCCTTGTTGTCCATTACCTGTTCCTCAGATATCCCTTGTTCCTGTGCCAGTTCCTTCACTCTGTTCTCGGCAATATGCTTGCGCAGGTTGCGTTTTTCGATGAACGTCATGATGTTCGTGCGCAGAGAATCGTAAGGATCAAGTGACTTGCGTCCGTTCAGCTTTATGATGTGATAACCCACCTCAGTCTGTACTGGCGCACTGTACTCACCAGGTTTGAGTGCCATCATGGCAGTCTCAAAGCCCATGAGCAACTGGCCTTTCGTAACCCAACCTATCCTGCCGCCTTTTGCAGCAGTGCCAGGATCACCGCTGACCTCGCGAGCCAATTTCTCGAAGTCAGCTCCAGCCTGCAGAGCCTTATATACAGAGTCGGCGCGCAGTTTCTGAGCGTTCAATACGGCAGCGTCGTCATTCTGTTTGACGTAAAGCAGGATGTGGCTTACGTCAAACAGTCCGTTAACGCCGATGCGCTCATTCTCCGCATCGTAAAGGCGACGTGCCTCCTTCTCTATGTCATCGTCATTTATAAGGGTAGGCAACACTTGCTGGTCTCGATACTGCCTGAATTCCTTTTTGTATGATGTCAGAGTGTCAAGATGTGTATCGAGTGCAGCCTCCACTTTGCGCTTGTAGTTGGCAAAGAGTTCGACGTAGTCTTTTACGGATTTGCGCTCCAGTACGTCCTCACCATTGTTCTTGTTGTATGAGTAAACAAATTCTGAGCGCAATACGGGCTTGCCGTTTATGGTCATTATCACCGGGTCGTCAGTCTGAGCTGAAAGTCCCATAGAGCTTGCAACCATAGCGGCAAGTATTGCTATACCCTTGATATTCATGTCGTGACTTGTATTATTCTCTTTTTGCTTTGTTTCTTTTTAGAACCCACCTTTACCTTTCTAAGGCATTTCATTACTGTGGGCGGCTGTAGTTAGGAGCCTCACTGGTAATGATGACCTCGTGAGGATGGCTCTCCAGCATACCAGCGTTGGTGATGCGTGTAAACTTAGCGTCGTGCAGGGCGTTGATGTCCTTAGCACCGCAGTAGCCCATGCCTGAGCGCAGACCACCTACGAGCTGATATACGACCTCCTGTACAGTTCCTTTGTAAGGCACACGGCCGGCAATACCTTCCGGTACGAGCTTCTTGGCCTCTTTCACGCCACCCTGGAAGTAACGGTCGGCAGAACCTTTCTCCATAGCCTCCAGAGAACCCATGCCGCGGTATGACTTGAACTTACGTCCGTTATAAAGGATAGTCTCACCAGGAGCCTCTTCGGTACCGGCAACGAGTGAACCTACCATTACTGAGTAGCCACCAGCAGCAAGAGCCTTCACTACGTCACCAGAGTAACGCAGGCCACCGTCAGCAATGAGAGGAATACCAGTGCCCTTCAGTGCAGATGCAACGTCATATACTGCAGACAACTGTGGTACGCCCACACCTGCAACCACACGTGTGGTACAGATAGAACCAGGACCGATACCAACCTTGACAGCGTCAGCGCCAGCAGCTACGAGAGCCTTGGCAGCCTCGCCGGTAGCGATGTTACCCACAACGATGTCAACCTCAGGGAATGCAGCCTTAGCCTCGCGCACCTTCTCGATTACACCGGCAGAGTGACCGTGAGCGGTATCAATGATGATAGCGTCAACGCCAGCCTTTACCAATGCCTCCATGCGTTGGAAAGTGTCAGCGGTAACGCCTACACCGGCAGCCACACGCAGACGACCCTTAGCATCCTTACATGCCATAGGTTTGTCCTTTGCCTTGGTTATATCCTTATATGTAATAAGACCCATAAGGTGGTTGTCCTCATCCACTACAGGCAGTTTCTCAATCTTGTGCTCCAATAATATGCGTGCAGCATTCTCAAGGTCGGTCTTCTGGTGCGTCACGATAAGGTTCTCGCTTGTCATTACCTCGTCAATCTTACGGTTGACGTCAGTCTGGAAGCGCAGGTCGCGGTTGGTGACGATGCCGACGAGCTTGTTGTCGCTGTCAACCACAGGGATACCGCCGATATGGTACTCCTGCATTATGTCGAGCGCATCCTTCACGGTCTTTCCACGCATGATGGTTACAGGATCGTAAATCATACCGTTCTCAGCTCGCTTTACGATAGCCACCTGTCGTGCCTGCTCCTCTATCGACATGTTCTTGTGTATTACGCCGATGCCACCCTCACGGGCTATTGCTATTGCCATCGGAGCCTCAGTCACGGTGTCCATAGCGGCTGTGACGAAAGGAATCTTCAGGTCAATGTTGCGTGAGAACTTTGTGCTGAGAGAAACCTCGCGTGGGAGAACTTCCGAATAAGCTGGAATAAGGAGTACGTCGTCAAAGGTTATACCTTCCATGACAACCTTGTCTTCAATGAATGATGCCATAATATATTCTGTATTTTTTAATTGAAATTTGGATGCAAAGTTACTAAAAAAAAACGAGACTACGGCACGGCTTCGCCTTTTTTATATTCATATTAAAGCAATTTAACCATTTAAGGTGGTGGAGGTGTTGTCTGTGTCGCTTTCTTTTTGTACCTTTGCACTATGATTTTTCCGTTTAACTATTTACAGGTACTCGGTTCTTACCTTACCTTGATGTGGCGTGCCATTGCCATACCTGACCGCTGGCGCATGTTCGTGAAGCAGTATGTGAAGGAGATGTCGCAGCTAGGCGTAGACTCCATAGGCATAGTGCTGCTCATATCGTTCTTTATCGGTGCGGTGATATGCATACAGATAAAGTTGAACATACAGTCGCCATGGATGCCTAGGTGGGTCAGTGGCTACACTACGCGTGAGATTATGTTGCTGGAGTTCTCGAGCTCAATCATGTGCTTGATACTTGCCGGCAAGGTGGGTAGTAACATTGCCTCGGAGCTTGGCACCATGCGCGTGACGCAGCAGATAGATGCGCTTGATATCATGGGTGTTAACTCAGCCAACTATCTCATAGCGCCTAAGGTTCTCGGACTCATAACACTTATGCCATGTCTCGTGATATTCGCTGACGTCATGGGCATAATAGGCGCCTACGCCACAGCGTACATCGGTCATATCTTGTCGCCAGACGACCTTACCATGGGATTGCAGCATGCCTTCAATCCATGGTTTGTGTGGATGTCTATAATAAAGAGCATAGTCTTTGCCTTCATCATCGCCAGTGTATCGTCGTTCTGTGGCTATACCGTAGAAGGTGGCTCGGTGGAGGTAGGCCAGGCGAGCACCTCGGCTGTGGTGAATAGCAGCATAATTATTCTTTTTGCAGACGTGTTCTTGACGCAGCTGTTGAGTTAGTGTTTCGGGGAGTTTGTAGGAGTGATAGAGGAGTGATAGAGGAGTGAAAGGGGAGTGAAAGGGGAGTGATAGGGACAATACGTATGTTGTATTATATTGTGTTGGATGAAAAGAAGGGATGTCAAATACATTTAAAAATATAATAGCGTGGCAGAAAGCGTATCAGTATTGCTTGGCTGTATATAGGAATACCGCAGACTTTCCGGAATTTGAGAAATATGGCCTGCGCTCACAGTTTACAAGAGCGGCAGTGTCAGTCACGGCAAATATAGCAGAAGGTTATAGAAAGCTGAGCAAACAAGACAAACTTCGTTTCTTCAATATTGCACAAGGCAGTCTGGATGAGTGTAGAAATTATAACATGTTGTCTAAAGACTTAGGTTATATAACGGAAGAACAATATAATGAATTGGAATACCTTGCAGATGGTTCGAGTAAATTCTTGAATGCTTATTGTGTAGGTATAGTGAGAAAAAGTGGGGTAAAGGATGATTGAAAAAAGTGAAACGTAAGATTGATAGAATAAGATGTGGGGCAAGTTTAAAGTGAATGTGTTGGATGTGAATTAGGCAAGCCTAATGTCCCTTTCACTCCCCTTTCACTCCCTTATCACTCCCCTTTCACTCCTCTATCACTCCCCCCCAAAAATATCTAAAAAATGATTGAACTAAAACACGTATATAAATCGTTTGACGATAAAGATGTCCTTATCGATATCAATGCTACCTTCGAGGATGGTAAGACTAATCTTATCATCGGTCAGTCGGGGTCTGGTAAGACGGTGCTGATGAAGAACATCGTAGGACTGTTTACGCCTACCAAGGGAGAGATACTCTATGATGGGCGCAACTTCGTGCAGATGTCAAAGCATGACAAAATACTCATGCGTCGTGAGATGGGTATGATATTCCAGTCGGCAGCACTCTTCGATTCGCTCACCGTACTAGAGAATGTCATGTTCCCCCTTGATATGTTTTCCGATATGACGCTTCGTGAGCGTACACGTCGTGCGCAGGAGTGTCTCGACCGTGTAAACCTTACCGATGCAGGCCAGAAATACCCTGGCGAGATATCGGGCGGTATGCAGAAACGTGTGGCTATAGCACGTGCCATAGCGCTAAATCCCAAATATCTCTTCTGTGATGAACCAAACTCTGGTCTTGACCCAAAGACCAGTCTTGTGATAGATGAACTCCTGCACGGCATAACGGAGGAATTTGGTATGACTACCATCATCAATACCCACGACATGA
>DGHL01000047.1:0-187 GCA_002392645.1 Prevotellaceae bacterium UBA3849 | reverse complement strand
TGAACTCGGTGATGGGTATTGGCGACAATATTATATTTATATGTAAAGGCCGAAAAGGGTGGGAGGGCGACAAGACTATGGTGATGTCGGCCACCAATGAAGACCTCAACGACCTTGTATTCGCCTCTGACCTGTTCAAGAAGGTCAAGGAGGTGGAAATGGCTAAAGGTGGGTTCTAATAATTCCC
>DGHL01000057.1 GCA_002392645.1 Prevotellaceae bacterium UBA3849 | reverse complement strand
GTGGGAATTTTTAGACCCCACCTATATAGATAACGCAGTGGATGTATGATTATTGAACGGAAATTCCATTATTTGAACAAAAATCATTGGCATATTATTAAAAAAAGTAATACCTTTGCATACGGAAAGTTCAAAATAATTTAGCATATAATGAAAAGTATAAGAATTATCTCTAGTCTGCTCGCCATAATACTGTGCATAGCTGCAGGTGCGACGGATAGAAAGAAACTAAACTTTAATTCTTCGTGGCGACTGCATGTCGGTGATGTAGCCGAAGCCAGTCTGGCGCAGTATGATGACACCCAGTGGAAGCAGGTCACCCTGCCTTATGCCTTTAATGGCGATGAGGCTTTCCGAAAGGACATTGTTGACCTCACCGACACCATATCATGGTATCGTAAGACTTTCAACGTTAGCGAACAGACATTGGCGAATGGTAAGATATTCATAGAGTTTGAAGGAGTTCGCCAAGGTGCCGATTTCTACTTGAACGGCCATCATCTGGGTTATAGCGAGAACGGTGTCATGGCATGCGGCTTTGACCTTACGCCATACGCCAAGGCAGGAGATAACGTCATTGCGGTGCGCTGCGACAACAGTTGGACATATCGCTCACGCAAACACGAAAGCCGTTATCAGTGGAATGACCGTAACTTCAACGCAAACTATGGCGGCATACCTAAGAATGTATATCTGCACATAACAGAGAAACTATATCAGACATTACCGCTTTACAGCAACCTCGGCACTACGGGCACCTATGTCTATGCCACCGACTACGACGTAGCGGGCAGGAAGGCAGTAGTGAACGTGGAGTCACAGGTAAGGAACGAGGACTCACGGGAGCATACCGTGTCGTTGTGTGCGCACGTCATAGATGCCGAGGGCAACGTCGTTGCCGTGGCGTCAGGCGACGGGGTGACGCTCAAGGCAGGCGAGACCACCACGCTGAGCGCCAAAAAGGCAGTGGAAGGCCTTCACTTCTGGTCGTGGGGCTATGGCTATCTATATACGGTAAAGACATTCCTGAAGTATGACGATGGTATGGAGACCGACTGTGTGGCTATCCGCACAGGCTTCCGCAAGACTAAGTTCGGCGAGGGCAAGATATGGCTTAACGACCGTGTGCTGATGATGCATGGCTATGCACAGCGCACCAGTAACGAATGGCCAGGCGTGGGTATCTCCGTGCCGGCATGGCTCAGCGACTATAGCAACGACCTGATGGTAAAGTCGGGCGGCAACCTCGTGCGCTGGATGCACGTCACGCCATGGAAGCAGGATATAGAATCATGCGACCGTGTAGGACTCATCCAGGCTATGCCTGCCGGCGATGCCGAGAAGGATGTGGAAGGACCGCGATGGGCACAGCGCACCGAACTTATGCGCGATGCCATAATATACAACCGTAACAACCCCAGCATACTCTTTTATGAGTGTGGCAACGAGAGCATCAGCCGCGAGCACATGCTCGAGATGAAAGCCATACGCGATGAGTACGACCCACATGGCGGACGTGCCATAGGCAGCCGCGAGATGCTTGACATCAACGAGGCAGAGTATGGTGGCGAGATGCTTTACATCAATAAGTCGAAGAAACACCCTATGTGGGCTATGGAGTATTGTCGCGACGAGGGACTGCGTAAGTATTGGGATGAATACAGCTATCCATTCCACAAGGAGGGTGACGGTCCGTTGTATCGCGGCAAGCCTGCCACAGACTACAACCATAATATGGACCAGTTTGCCGTGGAGATGGTGCGCCGTTGGTATGACTACTGGTTGGAGCGCCCAGGCACAGGCACCAGGGTGTCGTCAGGCGGAGTAAAGATAGTGTTCTCTGACACCAACACCCACCACCGCGGCGAGTCAAACTACCGCATGAGCGGCGTGACCGATGCTATGCGCATACCTAAGGATGCCTTCTTCGCACACCAGGTGATGTGGAGTGGATGGGTGGACGACGAGAAGGAACAGACCTATATCGTTGGACACTGGAACTATGATTGGAATAAGGATGAAGGGTTGAATGTTGAAGGGTTGAATGTTGAAGGGTTGAATGTTGAAGGGTTGAATGTTGAAGGGTTGAAAGTTGAAGGGTTGAAAGATGAAGGCAACTCAAAACTCATCACTCACAACTCAAAACTTACGAAGTACGTTATTTCCACAGCCGACGAGGTGGAGCTGTTCCTCAATGGTAAGTCGCTCGGCAAGGGACAGCGCAGCTATCACTACCTGCATACCTTCGATAGCATACAGTATGAGCCGGGCACACTCACTGCCGTAGGCTATACCAACGGCGTGAAGACATCGGAATATACCCTTGAGACTGCAGGCAAGCCACATCATCTCAAACTCACTGCCATTGAGAACCCCGAAGGCATGAAGGCTGATGGTGCCGACATGGCACTGCTACAGGTAGAGGTGGTTGACGAGAAAGGTCGCCGTTGTCCGCTCGATGACCGTATGATACAGTTTGCCATCAGCGGCGAGGGACAATGGATTGGCGGCATCGGTACACGCAACAATAAGGAGACGCACCAGACTGACAGCACCAAGCGAGACGGACTGCTCGATTCCTCCGATACCAAGAATACATCAGACAACTATGTAGGTTCTACACTGCTGCCTGTAGAGTGTGGCGTTAACCGCGTGTTAGTGCGCAGCACCCTCACACCAGGCATCATACGCCTCACTGCCTCTGCAGAAGGCATGGAGCCTGCCACCATAGACCTCTCCACCTCTGCTGTCGATGCGGCAAGCTATCAGCCAGCCATGACACTGAAGGGAAGGCTCGACCGTGGTGAGACACCACTGGCACCGTCATACACAGAGAAGGCCCGCGACATAGAGATAAAGTCTGCCAAGGCTGGCTATGACTCTGACAACGCCCTCCTCAGCTGTGACGATAATGAATTGTCAGAGTGGCGCAACGACGGCAGACTGTCCACTGCATGGATAACCTACGAACTGGCAGAGAAGGCGGTGCTGAGCGACATCTGCATGAAGCTCACCGGCTGGCGTCTGCGCAGCTATCCTATAGAGGTGTATGCCGGCAGGCAACTGATATGGAGCGGTGAGACACCTCGCAGCCTTGGTTACATACACCTGACGCCGACAAAGTCGGTAAAGACCAACGAGATAACCATTCGCCTGAAGGGTGCCGGCAAGGACAGTGATGCCTTCAGCGGCATCGTGGAGGTGGCAGAGCCTGCCGCCGGCGAACTCGACCTGTTTAAGGCCAAGGGAGGCGATGCTCCTAAGAGCGAGCTCCGCATAGTAGAGGTGGACTTCATCTCATCGTGCAAAGAGTGATTGCACGGATAGAGCTGACTTCACGATTATTACTACCGCAGATAGCACGGATTCACACAGATTTTTCTGACGTCTGTGTGAATCCGTGCTATCTATGTGAACTTTGTTTTATGTGTCAGCTTTTTAATCTGTTTGAATAAGTGTCGTCTGTATGAAACCCGTCACGTCATCCCTTATCCCTGTACTGTTTCGGCGACATGCCATAGTGCTGCTTGAAGCAACGGTTAAAGTAAGAAGCATCCTTTATGCCCACCTTGTAGCTCACCTCAGAGATGTTAAGCGAACCATCCTCAAGCAGTTGTGCGGCATGTTTCATGCGCTCAGAAACCAGCAGTTTGTTAGGCGACATACCCTTCAGTTCCTTAATCTTGCCAAAGAGTTTGGTGCGACCTATGTGCAGCATCTCCGCCATCTGGTCAACAGAGAAGTCCGGATCGCCAAGATGTAGCGCAATGATACGGTCCACCTGTTCGGCAAACCGCTTGTCGGCACGACTCGTTATGATAGGCTCCTCCATGGTTTCAGATGGCTGTGCCGCGTTTTCTGCAGGTGGGGTGGCAACCGTCGTGGCTTTCCGTTCGCGGCTCCATTTAATGAGCTGCGTGGCCCTCACGGTGAGCACCTGATAGTTACAAGGCTTCACCATATAGTCGTCAGCCCCCGCCTCATAGCCCTTTATGCGATGATGGTCATCATCGAGTGCGGTGAGCATTATCACAGGTATTAGCATGGTGTCGGCATGGCTGCGCAGCTGCCTTACTATGTCGTAGCCGCTCATGTCGGGCAGGGTGACGTCGCATATAAGCAGTGACGGCTTGTTTATGCATACGTTGTCGTATCCATCCTTACCGGTGGTGTAGGCATCCACGTGGAAGTACACTCCCATCTCCGACTTTATCTGCTCAAGCATGTCAGGGTCGTCCTCTATCACGGCTATGTGCAGGTTGTTCAGCGCCTGTGGCAGCATCTCGTGTATTATGGCCTCCTGGTATTTCGTCGTGGTGGTCGTGACCGCAGAAGTGTCGCTGACGTAGTCCTCTGCAGAGTAAGCATCGTCGTTGAGCGGCAGGGTGAGAGTGAAGCATGCCCCTCCCAGAGAGTCAGAGCGCAGATATGTCAGGCTGCCCTTGTGCGTGACAGCCATCTTCTGAGCAGTATAAAGTCCGATGCCCATGCCGCCTTGCGATGCAAACCCGTGCATAAAAGGTTGGAAAAGCATAGGCAGGCGGCTGTCGTCTATGCCCGGACCAGAGTCGTCAACTATTATGCAGAGCTGCCTCTCGCCGGCTTTCAGACGTATGCTGACGGAGCCTTTGGCAGGAGTGTACTTTACGGCATTGCTTATTATGTTATATGTTATGGCATCGACTATATGACGGTCGAACGGCATGGTGAGCACCTTCTCCGATGATTGGAACGACAGCGATATCTCCTTTTGGTTGGCAATGTTCCAGAAGTCGTGTGATATGTCGCGTATGAACCTCACGATGTCGCCATGCTCCACATGCAATCGCAGGTTGTCGGTGTCAATCTTGCGGAATTCCATCAGTTGGTTTACCAACCTCGTCATTCTCACCGTGCCTCTCTTAGCCGTCTGCAGCGGTTTCTTATGCGTGGCAGAGTCGCTCATGCGGTCAATGGCTCCGCTGATGATGGCGAGCGGCGTACGAAACTCATGTGCTATCTGCGTAAACAGGTTTATGCGCATGTCAGCCACCTCCTTCTCCATCCTCACCTGCTGTCGCAGCATTATCTGCTGTCGCTTGTGACGATAGAACACCGTAGCTATGACACCGGCCATGGTTAGATACAGCAGCCATGCCCACCACGTGTTATACCAAGGTTGGCGTATGCGTATCTGCAATACGGTCTCAGTAGCTCCACTGTCCAGTCGCAGGTGGAAGGTGTAGGTGCCCGGTGGCAGGTTGCCGTATTCTACGTGGTTACGTGCCGAAGGAGTGCGCCATGTCTTGTCGTAGCCCTCCAGGTAGTATTGATAGAGCGTCTGTCCCGCATTGGCATAGCAGAAGTCAGAGAAGCACAGCTGAATGGTATTTTCGTCGTATGGCAGTGCTATGCTGCTGGCGGCAACCAGGTTGGCATACTTCTCATTATTATATATAGACGCACCGTTTATCAGAATGTCGGTAATGTGTGCGGTGGTATGCCGTGGCTTCTGCGTCGTAGTCCTCTGCGGGGTAATCACGGTGATGCCGTCGTGAGTGCCGAAGAGAAGTCGGCCGTCGCCAAGCGTCAGTGCGCAATTATCAGAGTAGAGCCTGTTTAGCAGACTGGTGCTGACGTTGTGGTTCACCGCCTTCATGGTCTTAGGGTTTATGGTAGAGATAGCCTCGTCGGTAGTCACCCATACGTTGCCGTAACGGTCTTCCGTCATGGAGTGTATGTTATTGTTGCTCAGTCCGTGCATCGTCGATACGATGCTGATGTCAGGCTTCCCTTTCTTCATCACGCACCTTATAGCCCCTGAACCGGCACCTCCAGCCCATACGCTGCCGTCGCTCGCGCTCAGCAGGCATGTTATGTCGTTGGTAGGCAGTCCGTCGCCGATGCCGATGTGTCGGAACGAAGCGTTGGAAATGTTACCGTGGCTTATATCGGCGGTGTAGATACCATTATATGTAGCCACCCATAGGTAGCCTTGCCTGTCGGTAGTCAAGGCATTTATGCGGCTTTCCGTTATGCTTCGCGTAAGCAGGTATGTCAACTTACGTTGTCCTTCCTTGCCCCTCACAGCCATTATCAGTCCCTGTTCCCATGTGGCAATCCACGTGCGTCCCTGCCTGTCGGTCAGACTGTCGGTGTGGCTGTCAGGCGTGGCACTTACGGTGGCAGGCGTGAAAGTGCCGTCCTTTCGCAGCAGGTAGTTGCGCAGGCTCTGCGTGGTAACGAGAATATTGCCGTCGGCAGCATGCCTCAGTCGGGTTATGAAGTTGGTTTTCTCACCCTGATGCAATGGGTCGGGCATCATTATGCCATAGTTGCTCAGCGGATTGCTCCTCAGCATAGTCACTCCGGCATCCTCTTGTCCTATCCATACGTTGCCATCCCTGTCCTTGTGTATGTTGATAAGATAGTCTGTGTCGAGTATGGGGTAGGGGTCCTTTGCAGAGAAATGCTCAAGATTGTCGCTTGCGGGGTCGTAGATATACAGTCCGCTGCCGTATGTGGCAATGTAGAACTTACCGTCATCGGCAATTATGGTAGAGTAGTTCCTCTTCTTCGTAATATTAATGTCATTCTCCTGCAGCAGCTGCATCCTCTTCATCCTGCCGCTGCTGGTGAATAGCCAGAACGTGCCGTGTTTGTCTGCCACGCACATGTTGCCATCCAGGTTGTCGAGCACTATGCCGTAGTCCATCTGCATTTCGGCAGGCATGGAGAACTCCATGGTGCGGCAATCCATGGATATCACTGCATTGCGTTTCATGATAAACCAATGGTCCTGCCATATCATGTTGCCGTTTACGGCTCCCATGTCGCTCATTTCCTGAGGCATGTTTGCGCAGCGCACCATCCTTCCTTCCTTGTCGAAGACCATCACCTTGCCCTTACGCGTAAGGAAGTACGTCATGCCGCCCCATGAGTTAGCCATCATGAAGTCGTTGCCCCGGGCAAGGTTCTCAAACGCTCCCCTTCCGTTCAGCCTGAGCAAACCGTCGGTGGTAAGCACCCATACGCTGCCGCCGTTTCCTACCACTATGCGCTTAACCTTGCAGTCCTTGGGCAGTCCGTTGCCGGGAGTGTAGTCCCTGCAACTGAAGCCGCCGTCGGCATACGTCACGTGGCGTATGCCGGCCTTCGCTTCATACATCCATATACCGCCGGGCTCCGTGGCAAACCTCTCGTATGTGTTCCTTGTGTCGCATCCCGGCGCAAAGTTTACGTAGCGTCCCTGCCTCAGGTCAAGACATGAATAGTGAAACGTAGCCGACCTGATCCACAGCAGGCTGTTCAGAGTGTCGAGGTGCAACGTGCCCACGTTGTCGGTCATGCTGCGCGTGTCGGCATCTTGTGCGTGAAACGTCACGAAGGCGTAGCCGTCGTATCGGCACAGACCGTTGGCCGTGCCCAGCCATATATATCCGGTGGCGTCCTGCACCATGTCGTTCATCCTGTTAGACGGCAGTCCGCCCTGTGTGGTCAGTGCACGGCTCGTCAGCGGAGCCCACACCCTCTTGCCACCCGTAAGCGACAGCGCCGCCACGGAGCAAGCCAGTGCGGCTATGCACATAAGTATTTTTTTATGGTACGGATTCATGAAAAATACATGCTTATAGATTCATGAATGCAAAATTACACAAAAATCCTGAATAAACCACTGCGATGCCCGTTAAATCACTCTCCTATAGCCTGAAAGAACAATGTTTTCGTACAAAACTCCCATAATTCGTACGAATTTCCGACCCTATTTTCCCTATACTTTACTAATTTTGCCACCGAAACACAATGAGTCATATTTTCAATCGGCATGCAAGAAAGTCAGAGTCGATAAAGATGTTAGTTAGTAAGATTTATAGTTTATGATTGAAGACGAAATGGCAGAGGCTTTTATTTTGGGGTAAGAAAGTGCAAAAGTGCAAAAGTGCAAAAGTGCAAAGTGCAAAAGTGCACTAATAAAAAAAGGGATTGCTCAAATATCTGAGTAATCCCTTTGCAATGACAGTTAGAATATGAAGAAAAAGCCTAGAAAGTCGTAACGCAAGCTGACGCCGTAAGCGTAGAGAAGATTGTGCAGAGTGCAGTAAGTACCGCATTGACAATCACTGTCCATTTATTTACATTCATAGCCTATAAAGTTATTTTGTGTGTAAAATTTCCTGTTAAAGAGTTGGGCGACGTTGGTTTAGTTTTTACCCACGAATGGATATGGAGTCTGTACGAATGACACATCGTGGAGGGTCGCACGGGTAGTCACACCGTCTGAGCGTGTGTTTGTGGTCTGATAGTTGACCTTGATTCCCTTGACATATTCGGATGGCTTGAAATCCTTTTTGTCTATTGCTCCCTTGCTTTTCAGTCCAAGGCTGAAAATGCCCAGTTTGCCCAGCTGCACCTTGTAGCCCTGCTTGAGTTTCTCGCCCATGAGTTCAACGAGCTCGGTGAGGTACGCCAGCACGTCTGATTTCTTCATGGAGCAGTTCTGCTGGATGCGTTCGGCAATGTACTCAAGGTTTGCCGTACCTGTCGTGTAGGCCTTGCCGTACCAGAGGTTAGTGCCCGTCTTGCGGTTGTCCTGTCGCAGATAGTATAGTATTGATGCCATAGTAGTATTTGAAATTAAATGTTAGTAATTAGTGGTTAGTTGTCGCTTGCCCAAAGTGGTCCGGGGATCTGTTTCAGCTCAGTGCCCTGGGTCCACTGGCGTACCGACTTGCCTTTGCCGTTGACCTTCTCAATGCCCCACTTCGCTACGAAGTTTACGTGTGCGTCACGGATGAATTCGGACGGAGTGAAGTCTTTTGCCTCTACCGCTCCTTTAGATTTGATGGCTGGCGTGAAGTAGCCGAAATCACCGAGTTCCACTTTCATTGAGTTTCGCAGTTCGTTGAGTATAACCTCTACGAGCTCCGTATTCACCGCAATGCAGTCAGACAGTTTCAGTGAGCAGTTTCGCTGTACCTCCTTTGCAAGGTCTTCAAGCGAGAGGATGCCGAAGTGGGTGGCTCGCGCATACCAAAGGTTGGTGCCCACGTTCTTACGGTTGTCCTGATAGATGTAGTAAGGTAGTGCCATACTTTTGTTCCTTTCTTTTTGGTGGTTAAACTTTTGTTTTCGTTTCTTTTTTCGGGTACAAAGTTACGAACTATTTGCACCAAAACAATCAAAAGGGGGATTTTTTAACCTTTCAGGCATTACCACGTATGCACGCTTGAAGGTGGATGGCTTTACTTTGCGATTTATATATATATATAAAAGCACATCTGGGGACGTACTTTTAACACTCCTTTTCGCCACGCCTGACGATGCTTTTTCCTGCCCCTGCATCATATTGTAACACAGCGATTTGCAAGTGCTTTTACATTTTTTATCATTTGCGCCTCTCCGCATGGCAGGAAAAGCGTGTCTGACCTCCGTTTTTTTAACTTTTCGATATAGTACTGCCCCAACCTGCACTTTTGCACTTTGCACTTTTGCACTTTCAGGGGAGGCATGGGGGCGACTCAATAAGTCGGGGGTTGTTAGTTTAATATATTTATTAATATATATTTATATATTATTTATTTATATATTTATTACGTGCGTGCGCCCGACTGCAAAAAGTGCAAAAGTGCAAAAGTGCAAAATGCACTCGCTTAGTCGCGCTCCTCATGCATCCTCGCCCATACTATTCCGAAGATGGCACCGATGCCGAATGCTATCACCGCCATGCATGCCTCCTGTCCCCATGTCAGCGGACTTTGAGTTCTGATTAACGTGTAGAGGGTAAATATTTCCATGTTTCGCTCCAATTTTTTCTACAAAGTTAAAAAAAACTTTAAATTCGGGGCTGAAATGTTAAGATTTTTTGCGTTTTTTTTTTTTTTGTTAACATTGCGTACCTTTGCATCGGATATCCAAAAAACATCATGTATTAACAACAAAAACGTAAAAACAAGGAAAATGAAAGATTTATTGAAACTTGTAAAACATTTGCTTAAAACCATAACAAAAGGTGTGGGGGCTTTGTGCTTTTTGTTCTTAACACCGTTGTGCGTCGTATTGTGTGTGACGGCGGTGTGCCTGCATTTCTGCGCGTCGGTCATCGCTTTCTTTTTCGCAAGCCTCGCTGATAAGGGCAATCTGAGTGAATTCGTATTTCCGCGATGGTCTAACAGGAGCAAATGGATGTTGCAATTTGAGTTTGATTAAACAACAAAGACAGACAGAAGATATGAAAAAGCCAAGAGAAAAGATGAAACTGGAGCCCGGTGTGAAATACCGTGGCTGGGGCATGGTAAACGAGTACGGCGAGGTGACTTTCGAAGCCTCTCAGCCTACGACTAACCCCAACGGCATGAAGATAGTGAAGGAAGATGAAGACTTCACCCTCTATGAAAGCAGCAACTACTGGAAGGCAAGCGTAAGGCTCAGCAAGTCTGGCGGCCTTACACGCGAGCAGATGCTGAAGCAGTTTGCGAGCAAGCTGTGGGCGGCAGTCTGGACGCTCGGAAAGTATGTAAATGAACCAAACTATAACAGAACAAACAAAAAGAAAGGAACGAAAAAATGAAACGATTGGCAAGAATCAAGAGATTTGAAGAGGCACGCACGGGCACAAGCCAGAACGGTCAGCCTTGGGTGATGCAAGACGTGGAAATCGAGTGGGAAGAAACCGAGGTGAACGCCGAGCCGTACAAGCAGAGCCTTGTGGTGACGCTTAACAGGAAAGTCAAGGACAGCATGGTGAAAGAACTGATTGACAACAAGACACCTATAGGCGTTACGTTCTATTTCGACACACACGAATTCAACAACAGGATGTACAATTCTGTACGAGGTTTCATCAGCAGGGAATATACGGAGGACATTTGACATGACGGCAAAAAGAGGTACTACCACAAGGGGTTACATAAACAGGAACCCCCTCAACATCAGATATTCAGAGCGAAACAAGTGGGTTGGGCAGACAGGCCGTGACTCAGGCGGTTTCTGCAAGTTCTCGGCTTTCATCTACGGCATACGTGCCGCCGTCCTGATAATGAAGAAATATATCGAGCGTGGCGACAATACCATTCCGAGGATAATCTCGAATTGGGCACCCGAGACAGAGAACCTTAGGACGAAGTACATACAGTTTGTTACGCAGAAGACTCGCATTGCAGCTGACACGAAGCTGAGTATCTATGACCGCAGTAAGATTATTGCGATACTGGATGCCATGATACGTGTGGAGTGCGGTAACCTTGAGCTGCAGAGTTCATGGTTGGGAGCAGGCTATGACTTGGCGGTCACTACACCGAAAAACAAACAGTAAGACACAACATATATAAAAGCTAATCCTATGATATTTGACTATTACATACCATTCTATTCTTCAAAGCAAGACAGATGGTGCCCCGGTGTAGAGGCTAAGCCGCTCACATTTGAAAAGTTCTGCGAGATAACCAAGTATGAGGGAAACAAAATCATCATTGACGGCATAAGGACAGGCAACAAGTCTGAGAAAGTGAAGCTGAGTGCCGCATGCTGGGTAGGCAAGACAACGACGGGCAAGCGAAGGGCCGAAGACATGCAGCCGACGCAGTTTTTCATGGTGGACATAGACCACTGCGACGAGCCGAGAAAAGCGTATCAGGAGATTACGCAGTCTCACCCTTCTGTCCTCGACTCCGTATTGCTTGCGCATGTAACTCCAAGCGGAAAGGGCTTGCGCCTCGTATTTGAAGCTACGCAAAACCTGCCCACGCTGATTGAGCACATGGAATGGGCACGTGAGACATACGGCCTTGACAAGTACGGAGATTTCGACACTGCAGTAAAAGACCTCAGCCGACTTTCATTCCTGCCATACAAGGATGACATTCTCTGGATAAACAGACGGATGTTTGAGGCTGGAGAAAGGAATTACAAGCCGATAGTCAGTGCCGTGGCGCAGAAAGAGACGCAAGCGGTGCAGACGGTTGTTGAGGACAAGGGCGCAGACGCAGTTCAGGCCGATTACTCAGAGTACAGCTACAGAGGGCACAAAGTAAGCGACATAGTGGATAAGTACGTGGAGGTGTACGGAACTCCCGACGCAGGAGAGCGGCACAACTACTACAATCAGATGGTGAAGTATTTCAGATGCATCGTAGATAACAATCCGCTTGCGCTCAATGCCATACTGCCGAAATTCGGCCATACCGATGAGGAGACGCTGTCACAGTGCCAGAGCATTTGCAGACAGAACAATGTAGGCAAGCTGCCACGTGAATTCTTCTTGTTCCTGCTTCATAACGGCTTTTATGACAAAAACAAGAAACCATCACTCGACGATGATTCAGTAGCGGCAGAGCCTAACACCTCGCTGATTGACAAGATGCCTGCCCTGCCGCCAGTGTTCAGGGAATACGTGAACTCAGCACCGAGGGATTTCAAGATACCATGTATAAATGCCTTGATGCCGATAATGGGCACGCTGACAAGTTATCTGCGCAGTTACTACCCTGTTGACGGAGAAGAGCATGCTACGAATTTCTTCAGTATCATATACGCACCATCGGGAGCAGGCAAAAGCTTCGTGAAGCGAATAGTGAAATATCTGCTTTCGGACCTTGCAATGCGCGACCAGCTTTGCGATGCAAGAGACAGGCTCTATAACTCTGTAAGGGAAACAAAGGGCGGCAACGACAAAGGGCCTCAGAATCCGCATGTGCAGTTGCGTATAGCAGAAGCGAAAATCTCCGAAACGGAATTGTTAGAGAAACAGGCTAACAACAAGGGCCACCACATGTTTACGTTTGCTGCGGAAATAGACCAGTGGGCAAAAGGCGCACGTGCGGCAGGCGGCAACAAGGACGATATGCTGAGAATTGCGTGGGACGGCGGCGAATACGGCCAGCATTATAAGTCCGCAAATTCATTCAAGGGTAAAGTGAACTTGTACTGGAATATCCTGATGACGGGAACGCAAGACCAGATGATGAAGTATTTTCAGCGTAATACGACAAACGGACTCGTTCAGCGTTGTTGTTTTACTGAGATTGAAAACCAGCGTTTCAGCGACATAAACAAGTGGCGCAACCTGTCGGCAAAGGATTTGCAGGTAATAGACAAGTTCAAGAAAAGATGTGACGAACGCTGCTATACATCTAAGTTGGATTTCGATATTGAAATGCTCGATTCGGTAAGCGATGAGGATTTTGACAAAGAAGTGCCGTGGCGCTATGAGTTCAAGCCGTTCACCTACATAGAACTTGATTGGCTCTGGCCGACGATAAAGGCTTTTCTGCAACGTGAACTGGCTAAGGCAAAGCTGGAGCAGAATGACGCACGTGACTCATGGCGCAAACGTAGTGCGGTGCGTGGTTACAGGCTGGCTATGATATGCACGCAGTGCTGGGATAAGATAGGGAAGAGAGAGCGTGACATAATATGCAAGTTTGTTGATTGGTGGATGCAGGTTGACCTTGAAGCAAGTCTCGTTCCGTTTGAGGAGTCATACAACGAAGTGAATGGAGATACATTGCGGGTATCAAAGAAAACATCGCTCTTCGAAGCTTTGAAAGACGAGTTTACAAGGACTGAACTTGCAACGATGTGTCAACGAATGAATGTACGTAGCAGGGTTCGCAATGTAATCTGCGATTGGAAAAAGATGGGTATGATTACAGAAACGGAGACAAATACGTACAAGAAAACAAAGCGTGAAATATGATGTTTTTTGCAATAGTTTTTTAGGGTTTATCACTATTCGGGCAGGGTCGTTGTGAAACGGTCCTGCCCGCACTTTTGCACTTTTGCACTTTTGCACTTTTGCATTTTTGCACTACGAGAACCATTCAAAAAGCTATATGTATAGCGTCAGCGCCCCTGTATGGGCTGATGGGGAAGAGGAACCTACGGTAAACAGTGTTCTCTATGGCAGCGATTCCACCATGGGCACGGATGCGAAGGTCAACACCTTCAGTCGCAGACTGCACTTCGACGGAGG
>DGHL01000062.1:214-11952 GCA_002392645.1 Prevotellaceae bacterium UBA3849 | reverse complement strand
ACAGCGGGAATTATTAGAACCCACCATGAAAAATTGCAAAGTACAGATTGCAGACAATGCAAAAAAGTCTCTTTTTTGCATTTTTTTAATAAAAAATCTTTCATTTTAAAATAAAATTATTAACTTTGCCTGCGAATTTACCAAACAATATTACAAAGAAGACAACTAACTGCACACAATAGCTATTACGACTAACTGCAGCGACAAACAATACATAAACGAATAATTTATTACTAACAAATCCTACAAACAATGCGAAAACAACTAGTATTTTCTATGATGCTGTTGACGGGTGCCGTAGGTGGACTGACTTTGCCAGCCTCTGCACGCACCGCAGTAGAACAGACGCAGACTATCAAGACAGGTGGTCAGGTTGTAGATCAGAACGGTGAGCCACTGATTGGCGTTACCGTTAAGGTCAATGGCTCAAAGGAAGGAATCGTTACCGACTTTGACGGTAACTTCCAAATCAATGTCTCACCAGATGCTACGCTTATTATAAGCTATGTGGGCTACAAAGACCGTGAGATAGCCGTACGCAGCCGCGCCACACTGGGAACAATCGAACTTGAACCAGAAAACCAACTTCTTGAGCAGGTAGTCGTAGTGGGTTACGGTACACAGAAGAAAGCCGACCTGACAGGTTCTGTGGCTGTAGTCAATGCAGACGAACTGAAGAGAGTCTCCAACTCAAATATCTCAAGCATGCTTGAGGGTAAGGTTGCCGGTGTGCAGATTACCAGTGACGGTCAGCCTGGCGCTGACCCATCAGTGCGCATCCGTGGTCTCGGTACGTTTGGTAGCACCGCGCCTCTCTACGTCATCGACGGTGTGCCTATGGGTACTACCATCCGTGACTTCTCTCCTAACGACATTGAGACCATTCAGGTGTTGAAGGACGCATCAGCAGGTGCAATCTATGGTTCACGTGCGGCTAATGGTGTGATTATCATCACTACGAAAAATGGTAAGAAAGATCAGCCACTGAAGGTGGACTATAAAGGATATTTCGGTGTAGATAAGATACCATCAGGTGTCTATGACGTGATGAACGCCGACCAGTACAGCCAGTACCTCGGCGAGTCTTGTACAAACTCAGGTATTGCTGCTCCTGGTGGCTACAGTATAGGCGAGGACGGAAAGTGGCACTTCATGGACAATACCAACACTGACTGGTTCAAGGAAGTGTTCAAAACAGGTGTACGTCAGAACCATAACATCAACCTCAGTGGTGGTGGTGCAAATAACACATATAATATTGCACTTGACTATTTTAAGCAAAAAGGAACACTTGAGGGCGCCGGTCCTAACTACGAGCGTTTCACAGCACGTGTAAACAACACCATGGACACCAAGTTCATTAAGTTCCGTACGTCTTTAGTTTACTCTCACTCTAATCAAGACGGTATGGCTCGTGCCAACACTGATGCAGAGTATGTGGAAGGTCTGTGGGGCTCTAATGACCCTGTCATTCAGAACACTCTGACCATAGTGCCTACCATCAAGGCTTACGATGAGTCAACATGGGTGCTCGACGGCATAGTTGGTGCGGCAAAGGACTATCGTTATGACTCTTATGGATATGGCACGTATTACGACAAGATACATGGTGATATACGCCAGCGCAACCCATTGCTTTTCAATAATATGCTTACGCGTAATACTATCGTTGACCGCTTTGTGGGTACGGGTTCTGCTGATGTTGACATTCTTAAGATGCTTGGTGTGGAGAGCAAGAATCATAAGTTGTCATACAAACTCAACTTGTCATACAGTTCTACCCATGCAACAGATAAGACTTGGGTGTCTGCGTGGATACAGAGTAATAACGTGTATCTGCCAAAAGAGAGTGAACGGTTAGACAAGGGAACTCGTAAATATACTGATTTTCTTGCAGAGAATACAATCACCTATGATGGTACATTCGGTGAGCATCATATAAACTTGCTTGGCGGTATAACCTATGAGGAAGAGAATACAAACACGCTTGGTGCATGGGGTGAGAATATGTCAGAGCCTTATTTCTTGCAGATACAGAATGCTGATACACGTGATGCTAACTCTTTTGAGTATAAGCATGCCATCGCTTCTGTTATTGGTCGTTTGAACTATGACTATGCTGGCAAATACCTTGTTTCAGGCGTTATTCGTCGTGACGGCAGCTCACGTTTGTCAAGCAGTCATCGTTGGGGCACGTTCCCTTCTATCTCTCTTGGCTGGCGCTTTGATAAGGAAAACTTCTTCCCTATCAGCCATGACGTTGTCAATATGTTTAAATTGCGTGCAAGTTATGGTGAGTTAGGTAATGAGAGTATAGGTGATTACGTTTATCAGGCTACGATGAGTCGTAATAATATGAAATACAACTTCGGCAACAACGTAGTAAGCGGCTCGGCTATATCTGACTTTGTGAACCCATTGCTGTCATGGGAAAAGAAATCAACAACCAACATCGGTGTTGACCTGGCTATGTTTAATAACCGCTTAGAGTTTTCATTCGAGTGGTTCAAGAACAAGTCAACTGATTTGCTTTACAACGTTGCCGTACCTTCTAACGGCGGCTTTGCCAATACTACCGTTACAGCCAATGCAGCTACTATGCGCAACTGTGGTATAGAGATATCTGCTACATACCGCAACCACGACCACCCACTGAAGTATGATATTACTGCAAATATCAGTACCGTGCGCAACAAACTGCTTGCACTTGGTGATGGCAAGAAATATCAGGACGACGGCGATTACATTTCATATGTAGGACAGGAGATTGGTCAGTTCTATGGCTGGGTATATAAAGGTATTATACGCACTCAGGCAGAGCTCGATGCTCTCAACCAGTACGCCATAGAGCATGGTCAGGCAACTTATCAGCCAGGAGCACAGGTAGGCGACTGCTACTATGAAGATATTAATGGTGATGGCCAGATTACAGGTGATGATAAGAAGATACTTGGCAGTGGCATGCCAGACATGAATTTCGGTCTTAACCTGCACATGGAATACAAGGGCTTTGACCTTAGCGTATCTACTTACGGTGCATTGGGATATCACGTTAGCGACCATATATATAATGTCCTAAACTCTTGTTATGGATATGGCAACAAGGCAGTTGCTATAACTGGTGCAAATAAGTGGAGTGCTGATGGTCAGACTTATATCGCAGACGTACCACGTACTTACATAACACATCCAGGTGCATCGCTGGGATGGAATGACCTCTTTAGCGAGCGTAAGATACAGAACGCATCATACTGGAAGATTGCCAACGTTGAGTTGGGTTACAACATACCTAATTCAGTGTTCAGAGGAGTGATAAGTAACGCACGCATATATGTGTCAGCTCAGAATCTTGCTACTATCACAGGTTATGAAGGATATAACGTGGACTTTGCTCCGGGCACATTCACCCCAGGCTTTAACTTCTGCTCATATCCAAGTGCATTAAGCTTTATGTGTGGTGTGAACTTCTCATTCTAAATCAAGTAGTCAGTAGTTAAGAAATCAGTAGTTAAGTAGGAAGTAATTAAGTAGGCAGTAGTTAAGACATTACGTTATTTCTTTATTAAGTTTCAACACATTTGTCTTAACTCCATAACTTCATAACTCCTTACCTTCTTAACTTCAAAAATAGAAATAAAATATGAAACTATATAAATATTCATTAGCCCTAATGCTCGGCATCACCGCACTGACATCGTGCGATGACAAGTTGGAGTTGATAAATCCAAACAGACAGACCTCGGCGACATTTGGATATACAGACAATGAGCTGGAGGAATGTGTCATAGCCGCATATAACCACATACGTATGGAGGGCACATACTCACGTGTAGGTTATGGTTTTGACATGTGTCGCGGTGACGAGGTGTGGAACTGTTCGCAAGGTTGGTATATAGAATCTGATGATCTTACTGGTATTTCTACTGGTGTTGATGGTGAACGACTTCACTGGCCTTGGCGCGATTGGTTCTATACAATAAATGTATGTAACTCTATATTGCAAAAAACAGAAGGTGTAACAGCAGAAAGTGAAAGTGTGTCTGACACTAAGAAGCAGGCACGCGGCCAGGCTCTCTTCCTTCGAGGTCTGTCATATTACAATCTCGCCGGATACTATCAGAACCCTCCACTCGTAACAGACTATGGTCAGTATGAGTCTGTTGAGAAAATGGCATTTCCAAGTAGCAGCTATGATGCCGTTTTCGACCAAGTAGAGGCAGATTTGAAGGAAGCCATGACATTATTGCCAAAGCGTGACGAAGGTGGCGAATGGGCCAAAGGACGTGCTACCTGCGGTGCTGCTGCCGGCTACTATGCACGTGCTTTGATGCAGCGCCACAAGTATGAGGAGGCTCTTGCTGTGCTGAAGGACATTCTCAGCACCTCTGATGGTGGCAATCAGAAGTATGGCTCATACAAGTTGATGGCTAACTATGGTGATAACTTCCGTGAGGGTTCTGCATACGAGAACAACGATGAGAGCCTCTTCGAGGTACAGTACCTTGACTACGGCACGCAAGGCGCAGATTTGGAGTGGACTCCTGTGAATGCTACTTCCAACCCTACGCAGGGACATGCCATAGAGTCAAACTGCACTCCATCTAAGTTCGGCGGTTGGGCTGATCTCGCAGCGTCACCATGGCTTTACAACCTCTTTAAGGAAGAGAAAACGATTAACAACACTCTTGATCCTCGTCTCTACTGGACTGTCGGAACCTACGAGGATGACTGGGAGAATTTTGAATATGGAAATACAGCATTCGGCAGTAAGATGTCGGCTACGGAGAATATCATCGTAAACGAAAACAATGGTGGTCTGCCAATAGCAAAGAATACAAACTTCCGCACAGGACTGTACTCAAGTGTTGTAACAGGATTGTACTGTGGTATCAATATGCGCCTTATGCGCTATTCTGACGTGCTGCTCCGCGCTGCCGAGTGTGAGAATGAGGTAAACGGACCTACACAACAGGCTATCGACTGGATTAATAAGGTGCGCTCACGTGCAAAACTGGCAAACCTCCAGTTGTCAGATTTTGCTGACGCAGACGCACTCTTCGAGCAGATAGCAAACGTAGAGCGTCCTAAGGAGTTCGGTTGTGAATTTGGCCGTGGCTTCGACCTCATACGCTGGGGATTCTTCTATGCTCCAGACCGACTGCAGCAGCTCAAGGAGCATGGCACATTCCGCCGCTCAGCAGACCCTGCAAAGGTAAAAGACGCAGTAAACTACAGTGACATTGGAAAAGACTCAGAGCTGAAGAGTTCTTACAATGCGTTTATAGCAGGACATGAATTCCTTCCAATTTATCAGGGATTGCTCAATGCCAATGCCAACTTGCGCGGAAACTCTGCCAACAACAATACTAACAATGCAACTTACCACACATCAAAAGGCTGGACCATCCATCCTGTAAAGAAATAGTGGCATAATTCATAAAAAAGAAGATATTATGAAATATATAAAAAAAATATTTACAGCATGCTGCGCGGCACTCCTCATGGTAATGCTTGCAAGTTGTGAGGGAGCAGATCTGTATGATATATTGGCACCAGATTGGTTGCAAGACAGAATAAACGAGGCTGCAGGTGCAAGCGATGATGATAATGCTATAGAAATAATACCTAACCCGTCAATACTTGGTAACAAAGAAAAGTCAACAGCTTTCCTCGGTGAAATGACTGACGACGTGAAGATAGAGCCAGGCGAAACCTACAGAATAAAATTCACTAACTATGGTGGACCTTCTAACTGGTGCAATTTTATTATATTGCTGCGTAACGGCATACCAAGTGGTACGGATGGTTATTATGAGTATGGTGTGTTCCGTGCTGACAACTGGTGTTGGAATACCACTTATACTGATGGTGCGCAAAGCGATAACTTCTGTACGAAGAAAATGGAGAGCGACTCCAGGGACTGGGCAAAATGGCTTGCCGCTATGAGCAAGGCTAAATGTACAGCCACCATCACTAACAAGGGCGACGGCACTGCAGAAATAGGCATAACGATGCTTGGTTCTGATGGTAATACCTATAAGCAGAACTATGTTGATATCAAGGGTATAGACCCTAATGATCTCTATTTCACATTCTCGCTGGAAAAGTGTTACATCGTGTTTGGCGATATTGCTGAAACTGACGAAGAACCAGTATCTATGACACTGAACAATGTGCCAAAGAAGGTGCTTCAGGGTACGGATATGGAGGCTTTGATGTCTGCAGTGACAGCAACTGTAGAGTTTGCCGACGGTTCGGCTAAGACTGTTGATGCCTCTGAGTTGCAAATATTGAAGGTGCCTAACACCAACACATTGGGTCAGAAAGGCTTTGTAGCGGTTTATAACAAGACCTCACAAGGTAATAACTGCACAACACCAGTAATTGCAACGGCAGAATTTGAGGTGGTTGATAAGATGTACACCTGCGTAGGTGCTACTAACAATAGTAGTGAATTCTTCAGTGAAAGCTCTGAAAAAATCAAGGTGGCTCCAGGTGAGACATACGTAACTACATTCACCAACTACACCGCTGGTGGTGGTAACTACCAGAACTTCATGACCGTACTCACCAATTCTTCTAATTACGAATATGGTGTACTTCGTGCAGATAACTGGTGCTGGGGTTCTGGCTTCAGTGCTGATGAACAAGATGCCCACGTAACCAAGGTTATAGAAGATGGCAGAAATTGGACTGCCTGGCTGGCTGCAATGGATGGTGCAAAGGTAACGGTATATGTTACCAACACCGGCGACGGAACAGCTGACGTCAAGTATGTAATGGTGGGTAACGATGGTAAGACATATACACAGGAGTACCAAAAGTTGAATACTATCACATCTCCAGACGACTTCTATGTACGCTTCTCTATAGACCATAGCCACATTGAGTTTGACGATGCCGTGGGTGCAGACGATAACTCAACAGAATTCTTCGGAGCACGTTCAACGAGTATAAAGGTTCCTGCAGGCAAGACATACATGACGCGCTTCAAGAACTATAGCGGCGGTGGTGGTAACTACCAGAACTTCTTGGTAGTACTTACCAACTCTTCTAATTACGAATATGGCGTACTTCGTGCAGATAACTGGTGCTGGGGTGGTAGCTTCAGTGCTGATGAACAAGATGCCCACGTAACCAAGGTTATAGAAGATGGCAGAAATTGGGCTACATGGTTGGCTGCAATGGAAGAGGCTGTCGTTACCGTACATGTTACAAACAAGGGTAATGGTAAGGCTGACGTCAAGTGTGAAATGGTAGGTAAAGATGGTAAGACATATATACAGAATTATATAGACCTTAATACCGTTACTGAACCTAATGATTTCAATTTCCAGTTTACGGTTGACCATTGTCACCTGACATTTGAGTAATGTATAATTCACAATGCATAATTATTCGCTAAGGCTCATTAAGCTAAAGCTGTTATAATCTCATAAACAAAAAAAATATGAAGAAACTATCAAAGATATTTTGCTACACGGCAGCCAGTCTCGTACTGGCTGCATGTAGCGACGATTTTACGCCACCTGAGGATACAACACTTGAAACTCCTGTGGTGGCTACCGTCACCGAGTATGACGCTACCATCACCATGACTGCCTACGGACGCAGTGTGCATGAAGGGGCGGTGGGCATCTGCTACAGCACTGAGCAGGACCCTACCATAGATGGCAACAAGGTGGTGCGCTCACGCGGCGTCAACGTGCCGGTGACAATCACTGGACTGGAGGAGTCGACAACCTACTACATCAGGGCATTCGCAGAGACCGACTACGGTGTGAAATACTCTGACGTGGTGACATTCACCACCAAAGGGAAGGCCTACTCCCTCGACACATGGACTGCTCCGGCATACGTTGATGACTATCGTGACATAGCATCATGGGCACAACGCTCACAGTGGAATCTCGCCAACGTACACGACCCTTCCGTGATGTTGGCTGATGACGGTTACTACTATATGTACTGCACTGATGCCGGCTATGGTGACCCACAAATCGGACACGGACACTTCCATGCCCGTCGTTCGCGCAACCTCGTGGACTGGGAGTATCTCGGAGCTTCTATGCCGGAGACACCAGCATGGGTACTCACCAAACTTAACGAGATACGCGAGAAGCAGGGCTTGCCAGCCATCACTAATCCACAGTATGGCTACTGGGCTCCTACGGTGCGCAAGGTTAAGGACGGTCTATACCGTATGTACTATTGCATCGTGGTTGACAACTATATCAAGACCGGTAATCCTGCATCTGATGCCTTCGACGGCTCATGGGGCGAGCGCGCCTTCATCGGTATGATGGAGACTAGCGACCCTGCATCTAACCAGTGGGAAGACAAGGGCTTCGTGCTCTGCTCTTCTTCTGACAAGGGCAAGGACGGCTGGGCTCGCTCAGGCACTGACAACTGGGATGGTTATTTCTATTTCAACGCCATCGACCCATCGTTCATCATCACTCCAGAGGGTGAGCACTGGCTCATCTACGGTTCTTGGCACAGCGGCTTCGCTGCCGTACAGCTGAACGCTGAGACGGGTAAGACCATCACCGAACTGGGTGACCCATGGGCTACGAGTGCTGCCGGACTGGCTGCCAACGGCTATGGCAAGCGTATCTTTAGCCGCACCGCTGGTTCTCGCTGGCAGGGTTCTGAGGCTCCGGAGGTAATCTACCACGACGGTTACTACTACCTCTTCATGGCTTACGACGGACTCGACGTGCCTTACAACACCCGAGTGGTACGTTCTGAGAACATAGACGGTCCTTACAAGAACATCAACGGTACTGACTGCACTAACGGCGGTGACGCCATCACGGTGCTCACTCACCCATACAAGTTCAACGACAACCAGGGTTGGGTAGGTATCAGCCACTGCGCCGTATTCGATGACGGCAAGGGCAACTACTACTATGCTTCGCAGCAGCGCTTCCCAACTGATGCGGGTGGCAATGCACCAAACGCAGTGATGCTTGGTGGCGTGCGCAGCATACAGTGGCAGTCTAACGGTTGGCCGGTTGTCATGCCAGAGCGCTATGCCGGAGTGCCACAGGTGGCAATCGCCTCTGACGAACTCGTAGGTACATGGGAGAACATTGACCTCAGCTACTCTTTGGGTAACATGAAGACATCTGAGACCATGACTCTCGCTGCCGACGGCACTGTAAGCGGTGGCACATGGAACGGCAAGACGTGGACGTTCAATGCCTCTACGAATACCCTCACCATCAACGGCGTACAGCTGAAGGTACAGCGTGAGTGTGACTGGGAGGCTTCTCCACGCAAGCACACAATAGTCTATGCCGGTACTACAGGCAGCAAGACTTATTGGGGTAAGAAGAACTAACTAATTTGATTTCTATAAATAAGGTGTCGGCCTCTGGTTATCTTATAACTGGAGGCTGATCTTTTTTATATATGGAGTTAGGGGTAGTTAGGGGAAGTCAGAAAACTCTGCAATTTGTATTCAGACAGTTTGGTGCTATTGTCTCTTAACTTCCCTTTAACTCCCTTTAACTTCCCCTTATTTTTCTCTAACTTCCCTCTAACTATCCCCAAGAAAATAATAATTTGTCGTTGTAGTGCGTTAATAAAGAAAGGAAAGGAAAAAAGGTAATGAAGAAAATAGGACTATTATCTGATACCCATTCACACTGGGATGACAGGTACGAACAGTATTTCAAGGAGTGTGACGAGATATGGCATGCCGGTGACTTTGGCAGCATAGAGATAGCTGACCGCCTGCGTGAGATAGCTCCGCTGCGTGGCGTTTACGGTAATATCGACGGCGACGTGGTAAGGCATGAGTTTCCGGAGGTGCTGCGCTTCAGGTGCGAGGATGTTGACGTGCTGATGAAGCATATTGGCGGCTATCCTGGCAGGTATGACCGCAGTGTTATGTGGACTATACAGTATAACACTCCGCAGTTGTTTATCTCTGGTCATTCACACATTATGAAGGCGATGTACGACCATAAGTTCCACTGCCTGCACATCAATCCTGGTGCTGCCGGACTGTATGGCCAGCAACCTGTACGCACGCTCGTACGCTTTGTAATAGACGGCAGGGACATAAAGGACCTTGAGGTGATAGAATTAAGAGTTAAGAGTTAAGAATTAAGAATTAAGAATTAAGCTTTGAGGATTCTGTTATGGATGCATGGTGGAAAATCGAAAAGACATCGTGGGATTTGCGAACGATTGAGACCATGCCTTAAAGTGCAAAATCCGGTGGGCAGGAAAAGCTAGTTCAATACGATTGAGAAGGGGAGAAAAAACGAAAATAGCGGAAGGGTAAAAAGAGTTTAGCGCATCAAAGCACCAGCCCCTTTTTACCCTTCCGCTATTTTATCATTATTCAGGACACCATCTTTTCACCCTCCACAGAGAAGGGTGGGTGGGTCCGTTTATTCTTCTTAGAGTTTCTGCTCCACTTCAATCTCGGTGAATGTCTCGATGATGTCTCCGGCAACGATGTCGTTGAAGTTGACGAGAGAGATACCACACTCGAAACCAGTGGCAACCTCCTTGACGTCGTCCTTGTAACGCTTCAGGGCGTTTATCTCGCCCGTGAAGATTACGATACCGTCGCGGATGAGACGTGCCTTGTCCTTCGCGTGTACCTTGCCGTCGGTGACTATACATCCAGCCACGGCACCAACCTTGGAAATCTTGAAGACTTCCTTGACTTCAACCTGACCGGTAGAAACCTCCTTCTTAACCTTGTCGAGCATACCCTCCATGGCTGCCTTGATGTCGTCCATGGCGTCGTAGATGACAGAGTAGGTGTTGATTTCCACACCCTCCTGCTCTGCCAGTTTCTTGGCAGCTGCCGAAGGACGTACCTGGAAGCCTACTATCATACCGTTCTCGGCGGTAGAGGCAAGCATTACGTCGTTCTCTGATATCTGACCTACGGCCTTCATTATGACGTTCACCTGTACCTTCTCGGTTGACATCTTGATGAATGAGTCGGAGAGTGCCTCCACAGAACCCTGTGTGTCTGCCTTGACTACGAGGTTGAGCTCGTGGAACTCGCCCAGCGCTACGCGGTGTGCAATCTCCTCCAGAGACAGTATCTTGGTTGTTCTGAGGCTCTGCTCGCGCTGCAGCTGCATACGCTTGTTGGCAATGGTCTTTGCCTCTTGCTCGGTCTCCATGATGTGGAATGAGTCGCCTGCCTGTGGCGCACCGTTCAGACCCAGTACGATTACTGGTTCTGCCGGACCGGCCTTCTCTACGTTCTGGTTACGCTCGTTGAACATAGCCTTCACGCGGCCCCATGCGGTGCCTGCTATCACGATGTCGCCAACCTTCAGCGTACCGTTGCTTACGAGCACTGTGCTGACGTATCCCCTTCCCTTGTCGAGCGATGACTCTATGACGGAGCCTGTAGCGTTACGGTTAGGGTTTGCCTTAAGGTCGAGCATCTCAGCCTCAAGGAGAACCTTCTCCATGAGCTCTTCAACGCCGGTACCCTTCTTGGCACTGATTTCCTGGCACTGGTACTTACCGCCCCATTCCTCAACGAGGAGGTTCATGGATGCGAGGTCCTGACGTATCTTGTCAGGGTTAGCACCTGGCTTATCAATCTTGTTGATGGCAAACACCATTGGTACGTTGGCAGCCTGGGCATGTGCTATGGCCTCCTTGGTGGTAGGCATGATAGAGTCGTCGGCTGCTATGATGATGATGGCGATATCGGTAACCTGTGTACCACGGGCACGCATGGCGGTGAA
>DGHL01000062.1:0-169 GCA_002392645.1 Prevotellaceae bacterium UBA3849 | reverse complement strand
TGGCGGTGAACGCCTCGTGACCAGGGGTGTCGAGGAATGTGATGCGACGGCCATCCTCCATACGTACGTTGTAGGCACCGATGTGCTGCGTGATGCCGCCTGCCTCACCGGCGATGACGTTGGTATTGCGTACGTAGTCGAGCAGCGATGTCTTACCGTGGTCAACGTG
>DGHL01000081.1 GCA_002392645.1 Prevotellaceae bacterium UBA3849 | reverse complement strand
CTAACATTTTGCCCTCGAAATAAATCCGAAAATCTGTCAAAGCTAATTTATAGAACCCACCTTCAGTGTTTTAGGATAAGCCTATTATTCAACATGCAAAATTAGCAAAAAACGATGATATAAACAAATGTTTTTCTTTTTTTTGCACATAATACTTTTTTTTTGACCCGAAAACACACACAGTGTGAAAAATATTGAGTAACTTTGCAATTACTATGGCACAGGAAATCTCTAATATTCAAGAACAGAAACTGGTTCAGGAGCAGAAGCAGATACATACGCTTACCGCACAGCAGGTGATGCTGATGCGTATGCTTGAGATGCCGCTGATGCAGTTTGAGGAGAGTGTGCAGAATGAAATGAATGAGAACCCTGCCTTGGTGGGTGATGATTGTAACGAAGGCGAGGAGGAAAACGAATACGGAGGCGACAGCGAGGTTGAAGGCGATGGCGAGGACTTCGCAGAGCAGCAGGAGCGAGAAGAGCGTAAGGATGAGCTCGACAGCGTGCTTGATTCTTTCGACCGTGACGACCGTTTGGAAGGCTCTAACTATGAAAGGGCAAACAATACGGACCCTGACGCCGACCAGGAGGAAAGGATATACGGCAATACAGAATCGTTCTACGACTATCTGCGCGACCAGGTGAGCGAGCAGGACCTGACGGAGCGACAGGAACTCATAATGGAGTATCTGATAGGTTCGCTCGATGGCGACGGACTGCTGCGTAAGGACCTTGCAGCGCTGAGCGATGAGATAGCCGTGCATGAATATATCGACGTATCGACCGACGAGATAGAGCGCGTGCTGACCGTGTTGCAGGGATTCGACCCGGCAGGCATAGGGGCACAGTCGCTGCAGCAGTGCCTTCTGATACAGATATTCCGAAAGAAGTCCACTCCGCTTACGAAACTCATGTATCAGGTTATAAACAGCCACTATGACGACTTCGTGCATAAGCGCTGGCAGCGCATTGCTGAGAAGATGCAGATGGGCGAGGCTACTAAGGATGAGGTGTTCCGCGAGATACAGCGACTGAACCCACGACCAGGCGCGGCGCTTGGCGAAACGATGGGACACAGTACGCAGCAAGTGACGCCGGACTTCATAATAGAAACCGACGATGAGGAAAACATAACGCTGACGCTGAACAAGGGCAAGGTGCCGGCGTTGTACGTGTCGCGCGACTTCGAAGATATGATTGACGCATACAAGCAGAACCCTGGTTCAATGACCCGTACCGACAAGGAGGGACTGCTCTATGCGCAGCAGAAGGTGAACCGTGCGCGTTCATACATCGAGGCTATAAGGCAGAGGCATCATACCATGCTCATAACCATGAAGGCTATAATAAACCTGCAGAAGAAATATGTGCTGAGCGGAGACGACAACGACCTCAGGCCTATGATCCTGAAGGATATAGCCGACATCGCAAAGGTTGACATATCAACCGTGTCGCGTGTATGTGGCTCCAAGTATGCGCAACTGCCTTGGGGAGTGATAAAGGTGAAGCAGTTCTTCTCTGACCGCTACAGTGTAGGCAATGGTGAAGAGGTGTCCACCCGAGAGATTAAGAATGCACTGCAGGATATAGTTGATGCAGAGCCAAAGGAAAAACCGCTGAGCGACATAAAGCTGGCAGCTGAACTGAAGAAGCGCGGCTACCCGATAGCACGTCGTACGGTGGCTAAATATCGTGAGCAGCTGGGCATACCTGTTGCTGCGTTGAGAAAATGACTTGTGTAGAATGATTTTATGTTACGAGACCGCTTGATATTGGTTATAGCACGTTACGTGAGTATAGTGTTCACTCCCTTCTACCTGCCGTTGATGGGATTGGCGGCGCTGTTCACATTCAGTTACCTGAGCCTCTTCCATTGGCTCTACAAACTGCATGTGCTGATACTTGTATGGTTGTTTACGTGTATGCTGCCTACGACGTTGATACGTCTGTACCGACACTATCAGGGAATGTCGCTATTCAACCTCATAAGGCGTGAGGCGCGCTACGTGCCATATATAATATCAATATTGTGCTACGTCGTGTGCCTGTATGTAATGAAGTTTCGCGACATACCCTATGTAATGCGCAGCATAGTGGTGGCGGCGCTGATTATACAGATAGCGTGCGCCATAATAAACCATTGGTGGAAGATTTCCATATACACCGCAGCGATAGGAGGCACCACGGGAGCCGTGGCGGCACTGTCATTGATATTCGGTTTCAATCCTTTGTGGTGGCTGTGTCTGCTGATAGTCCTCGGCGGTGTGGTGGGAACAGGTCGTATGTTGCTGCGCATACACTCACTCAGTGAGGTAACGTGCGGCTTTGTCATAGGTGCGGTGCTGGGCTTCGTGGGAGTGGTGATATGAAAGACACTCACGACCCCTCCATAACCCCTCCCCTTTATCCCCTCCCGAGGGAGGGGAGGGATATGTTACAGCCTGTGTGGGGGTAAGTTGAGAATAAAATAAACAAGATACAAACTAAAAAATAACAAACTAAATAAAAACCAACAAACCAACCTACAACTCTTTGTATATAGCAAAAGCATACCTTCCCCCTCCCTCGGGAGGGGATAAAGGGGAGGGGTTGTGTTTCCTTTTCTTTCTTATGAAACCAATAGTAAGCATTATCATGGGCAGCACAAGTGACATGCCCGTAATGGAGAAGGCAATGAACTTTCTCAACGAACAGCAGATACCTTTCGAGGTTAATGCTCTGTCAGCTCACCGCACACCAGGTGCCGTAGAACAGTTCGCGCGTACAGCCGAAGGCCGTGGCATTCGTGTAATCATTGCAGCGGCAGGTATGGCGGCAGCCCTTCCAGGTGTGATTGCGGCTTCTACCACACTGCCTGTCATCGGTGTGCCTATCAAGGGTATGCTCGACGGACTCGATGCTATGCTCTCTATCATACAGATGCCTCCTGGCATACCTGTAGCTACCGTAGGCGTGAACGGTGCCATGAACGCTGCCATCCTCGCCATGGAGATGCTCGCACTGCAGGATGCCGACGTGGCTCAGCGACTGAAGGCCTACAAGGCCGGTCTTGGCAAGAAGATAGAGAAGGCCAACAAGGACCTCGCAGAGGTAAAGTATGAGTATAAGACAAACTAGAAATAAAAAGAGATAGGAGAAATCAGAATGAGATGGTAAAGAAGAGTATAATAACGGTAAAGGATACAAACATCAGAACGATGACCATTAACGGTATTGATTATGTTTGTATCACGGATATTGCTCGTCAGAAGAATGCAGAAGAGCCCAAGGACGTAGTGAAGAATTGGATGCGTCTGAAGAATACCATCGAGTATATGGGACTTTGGGAGAAACTAAACAACCCACAATTTAAGGGGGTCGGATTCGACCCCCTTTTCCAGGAGGCAGGAAGTAATGCTTTTACCCTTAGTCCTACGAAATGGATAGAGCAGACTAATGCCATAGGTATCGTATGCGTTGCAGGTCGCAATGGTGGAACCTATGCCCAGAGGGATATTGCATTCAAGTTTGCCAATTGGGTGTCTGTGGAGTTTGAATTGTATCTTGTCAAAGAATTTCAACGTCTCAAGGAAGAAGAACAGAAACAAATCGGTTGGTCGGTAAAGCGTGAGCTTTCAAAACTCAACTATCGCATTCATACGGATGCCATTAAGCAAAACATCGTGCCAGCAGAGATTGATGCATACCACAAGTCGCTGATCTATGCAGAAGAGGCTGATGTGCTGAATGTGGCAATGTTTGGTATTACAGCCAAAGAGTGGCGAGATGCGAATCCGGACAAGAAAGGCAACATCCGTGACTATGCTACTATTACTGAACTCATTTGTCTCTCTAATATGGAGAATCTGAATGCTGTGTTCATAAATGATGGTCTCCCACAGTCGGAAAGACTAATCAAACTCAATAAAATCGCAATCCAACAGATGAATGTATTGGAGTACGATACAGGAAGAAAATTATTGAGGTAGAAGCTATGTAAGCTAAATAAATAAACAACTCTTATGACCAGACGACAGACTACTCCCACTCATGTGGGAAACATTACGATAGGTGGCGGCGCACCAATCAGGGTGCAGTCTATGACCACCACCAATACTAACGACACTGAGGCGTGCGTGGCGCAGGCCAAGCGCATCATCAGTGCCGGCGGCGAACTGGTGCGACTGACTACGCAGGGCAGGCGCGAGGCTGAGAACATGAAGAACATCTCTGCCGCACTGAAGGCGGAGGGCATCATGACACCCTTGGTGGCCGACGTGCATTTCAATGCCAACGTGGCCGACATCGCAGCCGTGTACTGCGAGAAGGTGCGTGTGAACCCCGGCAACTACGTTGACCCTGCACGTACCTTCAAGCATCTGGAATACACCGACGAGGAGTATCAGGCAGAGCTGAAGAGGATAGAGGAGCGCTTCGTGCCGTTCCTCAACATCTGCAAGGAGCACCATACGGCGGTGCGCATAGGCGTGAACCACGGTTCGCTGTCTGACCGCATCATGTCGCGCTACGGCGATACGCCCGAAGGCATCGTGGAGTCGTGCATGGAGTTTCTGCGCATCTGCAAGCGCGAGAATTTCAACGATGTGGTATTGTCTATAAAGGCAAGCAACACGGTAGTGATGGTAACCTCCGTACGTCTGCTCGTAAAGGCAATGGACAAGGAGGATATGCACTATCCTTTGCACCTGGGAGTGACCGAGGCTGGTGAAGGCGAAGACGGCAGGATAAAGTCTGCCGTGGGCATCGGCGCACTGCTCTCTGAGGGCATCGGCGACACCATACGCGTGAGCCTGAGCGAGGAACCGGAGAATGAGATTCCGGTGGCAAAGAAATTAATCGACCCACCCCTGCCCTCCCTGCAAGGGAGGGGGAAGGTTACGGATGTGAAGTCGG
>DGHL01000025.1 GCA_002392645.1 Prevotellaceae bacterium UBA3849 | reverse complement strand
TGATATATGCAATCGCCACAAATTCAATATTGTTCTACGGACTCATCTTCGCAGAATTAGGACTTGTGTATTTCCTCTCATCACGAATCTTCAGAATGTCGTTTGCTACGGCAGGATTGCTCTTCGCCGTATATTCGATAATCAACGGAGTAACATTGAGCCTTATCTTCTTGATTTACGAGATTGGTTCAATCGTCTCAACATTCTTCATCACAGCCGGAACATTCGGCGCGATGGCAGTAGTCGGCTCATTCCTGAAGAAAGACCTCAGTTTCATCGGCCGCTTTGCGCTCATGGCACTTATCGGCCTCATCATCGCTGGCGTCGTTAACATTTTCATGAGAAGCGAGGGCTTCAGCTTCATCATCGCAATTATCGGCGTGCTCGTGTTCACAGCCCTCACAGCCTACGATGCTCAGAAGATGAAGAACCTTATTGCAGAGAACGGCTACGAGGTTAACGAAAACACACAGAAGCTGGCACTTATTGGCGCACTCGAACTGTACCTCGATTTCGTTAACTTGTTCTTGTATCTGCTCAGACTTTTGGGCTCTCGCAGAGACTAATCAACAAAAAAATAGAAAAAATCTGTTAAAAATGCGGTTTACAAGTCATTTTGTAAACCGCATTTGCTATTTTTCGTTAATATTTTTTGAAGAATAAAGAAAAGTTCGTACCTTTGCACACCAGTTTAAACAACAATAGATAACTTATAGAATAATGAACCAACTATCCGACCGTCTGAACAGACTTTCGCCTTCGGCTACCCTTGCAATGTCGCAGAAGAGTAGCGAGCTAAAGGCACAGGGAATTGACGTTATTAACCTAAGTGTAGGTGAGCCAGACTTCGACACTCCCGACTACATCAAGGAGGCAGCAAAAAAGGCAATCGACGAGAATTACTCAAGATATTCTCCGGTTCCGGGCTATCCAGCACTTCGCAACGCCATCGTAGCCAAGTTGAAGAACGAGAACAACCTCGACTACACTCCAGCGCAGATTCTTTGTTCAAATGGCGCCAAGCAGAGCGTGTGCAACACCATCATGGCACTCGTAAACGAGGGCGACGAGGTTATCATACCTGCTCCATACTGGGTTAGCTACCCACAGATGGTCAAGTTGGCAGATGGCGAGCCTGTAATCGTAGAGGCTACTTTCGAGCAGAACTTCAAGATTACTCCTGAGCAGCTCGAGGCAGCAATCACTCCAAAGACACGTATGCTGATTCTCTGCTCACCAAGCAACCCTACAGGTTCTGTATATTCTAAGGCTGAGCTCGAGGGACTGGCTAACGTAATAAAGAAGCACCCAGACATGTATGTGCTGGCTGATGAGATATACGAGCACATCAACTACGTGGGCAAGCACGAGTCTATAGCCCAGTTCCCTGGCATGAAGGAACAGTCTATCATCATCAACGGCGTCAGCAAGGCTTATGCCATGACAGGATGGCGTATTGGCTATATGGCTGCACCTGAATGGATTGTCAAGGGATGTAACAAACTGCAGGGACAGTACACCTCTGGTCCATGCTCTGTATCACAGAAGGCTGCAACAATCGCCTACACCGCTTCACAGGAGTGCGTGGAGGATATGCGCAAGGCTTTTGAGCGTCGTCGCGACCTCATCGTTTCACTCGTAAGAGAGATACCAGGACTCGAGGTCAACGTACCTGACGGAGCATTCTACGTATTCCCTAAGTGCAAGAGCTACCTTGGCAAGACCGACGGTGAGCGTGTGATTAAGGACACCAACGACTTCGCCATGTACCTGCTCGAGGTAGGCCATGTGGCAACAGTGGGCGGCGATGCATTCGGCGATCCAGAGTGTTTCCGCATGAGCTACGCTACCAGCGATGACAACATCCGCGAGGCAATGCGTCGCATCAAAGAGTGCTGCGCAAAGTTAAAGTAATGTAAGTGCGAATTTCTGATAAAAAGACAGAAAAACATAACACATAACCCACAAAAGTGCAAAAGGAGACGTAAAAGTCTCCTTTTGTGCCGTATTTAGGGTGCAAAAGCGACTTTTTTTTGTTAAAAGTTTTAAATTCATTCGGTAATTCAATGAAAATTGTTACCTTTGTCTTTGAAAACCAAACCTACAGATTGTAGCAATCGCCTTAAACCACCCCTAACAATGAAAAGCGTACAAGAAAAAACAGAAAAAACTTTGTTTTTACTTGAAACTTTGAAAAATGACAAAACAATTTATTCACTAATTAATTAATTAATTTAAAATTCTAAACAAACTATGGCAACTAAAAATTCAGCCAGCCCTAAGAAGTCAGCAGGCTTCCAGGGCGTTAGACATGCAATTATTATCATTATTTTTGCATTCGCAGTTGGTATCTGCTTCTACCTGTTCTTCCTGGGTAACCCAGCTAACTTCGCTAACGGCGACGCAGCAAACGGCCACCCACTGAACATGCTCGGTACAGTGTACAAAGGTGGATGGGTTGTGCCTATCATCCTCGGTCTTCTCTGCACCGTCATCGCAATGTCAGTAGAGCGTATCATCGCTATCTCTGCTTGCTCAGGTAAGGGTAACGTTACAAAGTTCACTGAGAATGTAAAGAAGGCTCTGAAGGATGGCGATATTGCTAAGGCAGAGGAGCTCTGCAACAAGCAGCGCGGTTCTGTTGCTAACGTAGTTCTCGCTGACCTGAAGTCTTACAAGGAGATGGAGTCTGCTCCTATCAAGCTCAAGGAGAAGGTTGCTACCATCCAGAACGCACACGAGGAGGCTACAGCACTTGAGATGCCTACAATGACAATGAACCTCCCAATCATCGCTACTATCGTAACACTGGGTACTCTTACCGCTCTGTTCGGAACCGTGCTTGGTATGATACGTTCATTCGCCGCTCTTGCTGCTGGTGGTGGTGCTGACTCTATGGCACTGTCAACTGGTATCTCTGAGGCCCTTGTAAACACTGCCTCTGGTATCGCTACATCTTGGGTATCAGTAGTTGCTTATAACTACTTCACCAACAAGATCGATAAGCTCACATTCGCAATGGACGAGATTGGTTACACCATCGCACACACCTACGAAGACAAGCACCCAGAAGCTTAATCTTTTACTAACCCTTTAAAATTTTATTCAGAATATGGGTAAGTTAAAAGTTAAGAAAAGCGACGTCTGGATTGACATGACCCCTATGTCGGACGTGATGGTGCTTTTGCTGACCTTCTTCATGCTGACGTCAACGTTCGTGAAGAATGAGCCAGTGAAGGTAAACCAGCCACAGTCTGTATCAGAGGTTAAGATTCCAGAGAAAGACGTCTTGAACATCGTTGTCGGCAAAGACGGCAAGGTGTTTATGAGCATGGACAATCAGAACAGCGTGATGGATGTCATCACTAGCATGAACGACAAGTTTACGCTGAACCTGACTGCCCAGGATATGAAGAAGTTCCAGACCGACCCTATGTGGGGTATGAGCCTGAGTAAGCTGCAGAACTATCTCCGCATGCCTTCTGAGAAGATGACAGAGATGATTACCGGCCCTGAAGCTGGTGTACCTCTTGACTCTATCAATGGTGGTAAGAGCGAGTTCCAGGAGTGGGTTGAGTCTGCTGTTAACGCAGTTGACGACGTCAAAATCGCCATCAAGGCCGATGCTGACACTCCTTACAGCAGTGTAAAGAAGGTTATGTCTGAGCTTCAGGATATGGATCAGAACCGTTACTACCTTATCACATCATTAAAGACAGGGGAGGAATAAAGAATGGCAAAGAAATCAACAAGTAAGCAAAAGAAAGCGAATACCCGTGTGGACTTCACACCTATGGTTGATATGATGATGCTTCTTATCACCTTCTTCATGCTCTGTACATCGTTGGCAAAGCCTCAGTCAATGGAGCTCTCTATGCCATCAAACGATGACAAGATTGATGATACTGAAAAGACAGTGACGAAAGAATCTTACACCATCACAATCTATGTGGCTGCAAACGACAAGATCTACTACGTAGCTGGTATTCCAAAGTACGACGATCCAACATGTCTGAAAGAGACCACATGGGGTAAAGACGGTATACGTAAAGTCCTTCAGACCCACGTAACTGAAGATGGCACACAGCCAGTGTTGCAGATAATGAAGGCTAAGGTAGCACTTGACGACAAAAAAGTGAAAGAGAATATGGCAGACTCTGTCTATTCTAAGGAACTTTCTAAGTTGAAGGCCGGTAATTTGCCAGATGGTAAGAAGATTGAGACCATGACTATCATTATCAAGGCTACAGATTCTTCTAGCTACAAGAACGTGGTTGATGCTCTCGACGAAATGCAATTGTGCAGCATTGGTAAGTACGTCATTGATAAGATTAACGACCAGGATAAGAAGCTCCTTGACAAGAAGGGTGTGAAGTAATCCTGATGTCCTTATATTCAATGACAAGTTATTAACAACTAAAAAAGATTAACAAAAATGGCAAAAATAGATCTTATATCTGGTTCGTGGACCGATCTCGTATTTGAGAACCGCAACCAGGCTTACGGTGCCTACGCCTTGCGTAAGGGTACTGGCAAGCGTAATCTCATTGCTATCATTGCTGTTATCTTGCTTGCCATCGCATGTCAGATAGGTCTCACCCTCAAGAATATTGCGGATGAGCGAGAAAAGCAGAGAATTGCTTTGCAGGAAGCCATGGAGATGACAAAACTCGAGCAGCAGCAGAAGAAAGAGCCTGAGGTAAAGCGTAAGGATATTGTCAAGCAAGAGAACGTGGAGAAAGTGGTAGAGAAGGTTAAGAGCTCTATCAAGTTCACCGCTCCTGTCATCAAGAAAGACAATGAGGTACGCCCTGAGGATATGATGAAGTCTCAGGATGAAATTCTGAGCACTAACACTGCTATCGGTGCATTCGACGTTAAGGGTAACGATGAAGCCGGAGAGGTATTGAAAGCCAAGGAGGTCATCGCTACAGAGCCTGTTAAGCCAAAGGAGGAAGAAAACAAAGTGTTCGACGTTGTTGAGCAGATGCCTTCTTTCCCAGGTGGTCAGGGTGCACTTATGAATTACCTGAACAGCAACATCAAGTATCCTGTAATTGCCGAGGAAAACGGTATTCAGGGACGTGTAGTTGTACAGTTCGTGGTAGGCAAGGATGGCAGCATCTCTAATGTACATGTGGTTAAGTCGGTTGACCCATCACTCGACAAGGAAGCCGTTCGCGTGGTTAAGAACATGCCTAGGTGGATTCCTGGTAAGCAGAATGGTCAGTCCGTTACAGTACGTTATACACTGCCTGTAACATTCCGCCTGTCATAAGATGATAGTATCATAATTATACAATTAAGGAGTTAAGGTGGTATAGGCAACTTTACCACTTAACTCCTTAATTATTTGAAATAAAAAAATGAAAAGAGCATTAACTAACTTATTCTTAACAATAGCAATAGCCGCTTTTATCACATCATGTGCAAGTGAGAACAAAAGCGGACGTACGGACACTTTCACATCCGGCTCTATACAGTTTGCCGCTGATGCAAGTTTCAGTCCTATTATAGAAGAGATACGTGAGCTCTTCGAGTTCAAATATCCACAAGCCAAACTGACTCCTATATATACAAATGAGTCAGAAGCAATAGACCTTCTCATGAAGGATTCATTGTGGCTTGTCATTACCACACGTGACTATAAAGCAAACGAGCTTGAATATCTCAAAGCTCAAAAGCAGTTTCCACTAAGCATTCGCATGGCATACGACGGCTTAGCATTTGTACAGAACTCTCAAAACACTGACTCTTGTATCAGTGTAAAAGATATACGCCGCATACTTAAAGGCGAAGTAAAAAGATGGGATGAGATATACCCTGGTTCAAAACTTGGAGAAATCTCTATCGTTTTTGATAACAAGAAATCATCAACAGTTCACTACGTGGAGGACAGTATTCTCGGCGGTAAGCCTATTACTGCTCCTGGTGCATTCGCCGTAGATTCTACCTCAGAAGTAGTAGATTACGTAGAAAAGCACAAGGAGGCTATCGGACTGATAGGAAGTAACTGGCTCAATGACCGACGCGACACTACGAACCTCACCTTCAGACGTGGCATCAGACCTATGGCGGTTTCATCTGTAGATGTAGCTAACAATAAGAATTCATATAAGCCTTACCAATACTACTTCTATAACGGCAGCTATCCATTTACACGTACATTGTACATACTGCTCAATGATACTAATGCCCATGGCCTGCCAACTGGATTCAAGAACTTTATCATCTCTCAGAACGAAGGACAGATGGTAGTGCTGAAGGCTGGACTATTACCGGCATACGGCAATATAACCTTCAGAAGCGTCCATATTAATAAGGAGTAGGCGCTAAGGTTTTTACGTTGATGAGGATTAATCATTAATTACTGACTGACATTTATTGGTTATCGAATATTGAATTGACGTCGAATGAAAAATTATGCAAAAACTTTAAACTATTAAAAAGTTTTCACGTCAAGAAGATAGAGACAACCAACAAAAAACTTTATAAACAAACTGAATATACTTAACGAACTATAAATAATATTATTCACTAATTAAAATTATTAAGACTATGAAAATGCGTAATATGATAATTGGAGCACTGATGACTGTTGTCGCTGCTCCAGCAATGGCTCAGCAGCAGGATGCAATTCAGGAGCAGGTTGCTGCAATCATCAAGGCCGGTGCTCCTGATGCAAATAAGCAGGTAGCTGCCATCGCAAAACAGAACAAGAAGGATGTAAATGCCTTAGTTAGTATCGGTAAGGCTTACCTTGCTGTCAAGGACTATGCAAATGCAAAGCTCTATGCGCAGCAGGCTGCCAACCTGGTTTCAAACAAGAAGACTCAGCCTACAGCTACTCCGTTCGTACTGCTCGGCAACATCGCAGTCAGCGAAGACGATGGTGGTGAGGCAGCAGCACAGTTCCAGCAGGCTATATATTTCGACCCACAGAATCCTGATGGATATCGTCGCTATGCCCAGATTATGAGCAAGACAGATCCTAATGGTGCTGTTCAGACACTTGAGAACCTTCGCGCTCAGCGTCCTGACTACCCTGTTGACCTTATCGCAGCAGAGATTTACTCAGGTGCAGGTAAGATGGCAAAGGCTATTGAGTATTATGACAAGGTGCAGCTCAGCCAGATGAAAGACTATCAGATTTCTGACTATGCAACAAACCTCTTCCTGGCTAAGAACTATGACAAATCCCTTAAGGTTGCAACCGAGGGACACAACATGTTCCCACGCAACGCATCATTCAACCGTTTGATGATGTTCAACTACACCGACAAGAAGGAGTACGACAAGGCTATCGAGGCAGCCGACAAGCTTTTCAATGCATCAGACTCTCTCAAGACCTCTGTCTATGACCTTACATACTTTGCAAAGGCACTGAAGGCTGCAGGCAAGCATCAGGATGCTATCGCAGCATACCAGAATCTGCAGAAGCAGCAGGATTGCGATGAAGCATCACGCATGGAGGCAGACAAGAACATCTCAGACTGCTACAAGGCTCTCTCTGACTATGAGAAGGCAGGTGAATACCTTGACAAGTATCTCAAGGCACAGCCACAGAAGTCATTCTCTCTTGATGAGTTGCTCGTTATGCTCTATGCAGACCAGTTGGCAGACGAGAAGTCTGCTGCCGACGTTAAGAAGGCTGCATACGAGAAGGCCGATGCACTCTATGCTCAACTTGTAAGCACATATCCTGACAACGCAGCATACGTAGCTATGAAGCGTGCACAGCTTCCATTCTCACTGCCTCTCTCTCAGGTTGAGCAGCTGAAGCTTGCAGGTCCACACTACATCTCTTTCACAGAGATTCTCGGTGCTAAGAGCGATCGCTCTGAAGGCGAGACAAAGATGCTGATCAATGCATACAACGCTGCAATAGCTTACTATGCTCACTGCATGGACGACCTTGCAAAGGCAAAGGAGATAGCAGCAAAGGTTGCAGAGATCGACCCAGAGAATCCTAACGTGAAGGCTCTGTTGGGCAAGTAATATATAAATGTAAAACATATACAAAACATACCAGCGTCCCCTGCATACCTAATTCATCGGTATAATGCAGGGGACGCTTTTTGCCTTCAACCAATCCCCTACCCTAACATTTGTCAGAACATGGAGCACGACATACGCCTCATCGCCCTTGACCTTGACGGCACACTGACTAACGAACGCAAGGAAATAACGCCACTGACATACAACACCCTGATGAAAGCACAACAGCAAGGCATCAGGCTATGCCTGGCCTCTGGCAGACCTCCCTATGGCATGCGTCCACTGGCAGACCAACTGCACATGTCAGAGCATGGCGGCATACTGATGTGCTACAATGGCGGACATGTGGAGGAATGCAGCACAGGCAAGGTACTCGTTGAAAGGAAACTTGACGAGGAGTGCCTACCTATTCTATATGATTACCAAAAGCTGTCCGGACTAACTCTGATGACCTACCACGGTTGTAACATCTACACCGAGCATGCAGACGACCAATACGTCAGGCAGTCTTCACGCAACAATAAAATGGAAATCATAGCCGTCGATAATTTCATAGCAGACACTCCCCGTCCGCTCAACAAATGCCTGATGGTCGGACCGCCAAGTGATATACCCGAGTGGGAGCAACGCATGGCAAAAGACCTTAAAGGAAAGATGCACATCTGCCGTTCCACGCCCTACTTCATCGAGTGCCTTCCTAACGACATAGACAAGGGTACCGCATTGGCAGACATACTCACGTCGCTCAATCTCACCACAAAAAATGCAATGGCATTCGGTGACAGTTACAACGACATCACCATGCTACAGACGGCAGGCATAGGAGTAGCCATGGGCAATGCAGAAGACGCGATAAAAGCCGTCAGCAAACACGTCACGACATCAAATGAAGACGATGGCGTGGCAGTAGCATTAAGACATATCTTACACCTCTAAGATATGTCTTAATGTATGAAAAACACTATACATCTATCATTTACGACATTCGGGAAACAAAACGAGACCTAAAAAGAAACAAAAAAGGACATGCTATAATATAAAAAAAACTAACTTTGCACACAGTTATCCGAACAAACTACTAAACAAATAACTAACAAACAATACAACTAAACTAAGCAACATGGACTTAACAAATCATCTTTACCGCACAGACGGCAAAAGGGGGATAACAAAATCCCTTTGCGCTGGTATGGCAATGGCTATGCTGGCAGCAGGTACGCCATGCGTCCAGATGTTTGCTACATCGCCCGAGGCGATGACGCAGACACAGGGCAGAAAGGTTCAGGGTAAGGTCGTTGACCAGACCGGCGAACCGCTTATCGGTGTATCCATTCAGGTGAAAGGCACTCAGCAGGGTGCAGTGACAGACATGGATGGTAACTTCTCTCTCGATGCCGCACCAGGTGCGACTCTCGTAGTGAGCTACATAGGTTACCAGACACAGACTCTGAAGGCTTCTTCTACCATGAACATCACCATGCAGGATGACTCTCAGTCGCTCGACGAACTCGTAGTCATCGGCTATGGTACTATGAAGAAGAAACTCGTCACCGGTGCTACCACTCAGGTAAAGGGCGACGACATTATGAAGATGAACGCCACCACCGCACTGCAGGCTCTGCAAGGACAGACACCAGGTGTGAATATCACATCCGTTTCTGGCCAGCCTGGTGCCGACGTAAGCGTGAACATACGTGGTCTCGGTACCGTGGGTAATGCACAGCCTCTATATATTATAGATGGTGTAGGCGGTGACATTACATTGCTCAACCCTGCCGACATCGAGCGTATAGACGTACTGAAGGACGCGGCTTCGGCTGCCATCTATGGTGCTCAGGGTGCTAACGGCGTTATTCTCGTGACCACCAAGAGTGGTAAGGAGGGTAAAGGTAAGATTAGCTATGACGGCTATGTAGGCTGGCAGTCAGTGCCACGCAAGTTCAAGATGCTCAACGCTCAGGAGTACATGACAATCATGGATGAGGCTGCTCTCAACTCTGGCTTGTCTCCATTCGACTGGACTTCAATGAACTCTATCCATGATGCCAACGGCAATATTTATGACACTGACTGGATAGAGCAGTCTATTAACGACGGTGCGCTTACAACGAGTCACAACCTTTCTGTAACAGGCGGTTCAAAGACTTCTACATACGTCATCTCTGGTGGTTACATAGGACAGGACGGTGTAATCGGAGGTTCTGACGTTTCATATTATAAGAGATATAACTTCCGCGCCAACTCAGAGCACAAGCTTTATGACGGTATAGTTACCGTGGGTGAGCACGTGGGCTTCGCATGGAAAGACTCACGCGGCATGGGTACAGGTAACATCTGGAACAACAACCTGCGCTCAGCATTCTCTACATCACCACTCACACCGGTGTATGACATGTTTGGCGACTATAACGGTACGGTTGACAGCAACTGGAACGTAAACGACGGCAATCCTTACGGTAACATGATGGTTAACCGCTTCAACCGTTCACAGGGTGGTACCCTCGATGCCAACGCATACATGATTATAGAGCCGCTGAAGGGACTGAAACTCAAGACTGTCTATGGCATCAATTATGGCACGTCAGAGTATCGTTCATACACTCCTATATATAAGTTCACACCACAGAGTGGCAACACCAGCTCACAGGTATCACAGAGCAACGGCCATGGTTTGTCTATGACATGGACCAACACCCTGCAGTATGACTTCAAGGTAGGAGAGTCACACGATTTCTCTGCCCTCTTCGGTACAGAGTGGTCACGCTACCACGGCAACAGTTCAGGTGGTTACAACACAGGAGTAATCTCCGGCTTTGACGATTGGGAGCATGCATACCTGAAAGTAACAGAGGGAACACAGAACAAGCGCGTAGATGGCGCACCATACGATAGCTCACGCGGCATGTCTTACTTCTGGCGTTTTGGCTGGAACTACAAGGAGCGCTATATGATCAACGCTACACTGCGTGCCGACAAGTCTTCTAAGTTTGCGGAAGGACATCGTACTGGTTGGTTCCCATCAATCAGCGGTGGTTGGACCATCTCTGAGGAGAAGTTCATGGCAAAGACTAAGTCATGGATGGATTTCCTGAAACTCCGCGCAAGCTGGGGACAGGTGGGTAACGCAAACATCCCTGCATACTTTTACATAGCACGCGTAAGTACAGACAAGGCGAATTACAACTTCGGCACTGACGGAGGTCAGACTGGTTGGAGTACTGGTTCTTATCCTACAGGTCTTTCTAATCCCGAGTTAAAGTGGGAGACATCAGAGCAGCTCGACCTCGGTATCGACGCACGTTTCCTCAACAGTCGTCTGGCACTTACATTCGACTATTATATCAAGACCACCAAGGACTGGCTCATTGAGGCACCAATGCGAGCTACCGCCGGTGCTAACACCAAGTATGTAAATGGTGGTGATATCAAGAACAAGGGTATCGAAATCGGCTTGGTATGGAACGACAACATAGGTAAGGACTTCCACTATAATGTCGGTGCTAACTTCTCATATAACCACAACAAGGTAGGTAACATCCCTACTGAGGATGGAATCATACACGGTATGACTAACCAGATATACTCTAACGCTGAGGAATACTACCGTGCAGAGAATGGACACGCTCTCGGATATTTCTGGGGCTTCAAGACCGCAGGCATCTTCCAGAACCAGCAGGAAATCAACGATTGGATTGCAGCTGGCAACGGTATATATCAGTCAAATGTGCAGCCTGGCGACGTTAAGTATATTGACATCAACCACGACGGTGCCATCAACGCTAGCGATAAGGTTGACCTTGGCAACGGTATGCCAAAGTACACCTTCGGCTTCAACCTCGGATGCGAGTGGAAAGGCTTTGATCTCTCTATGAACTTCACAGGTGCCGCTGGCTTCAAGATTGCACAGTCATACCGCGACGCTAACTCTTCACAGGCAAACTACAGCCGCGCAATACTTAACCGTTGGACCGGTGAGGGTACATCTAACACAATGCCACGCGTGACATACGGTGACGTAGGTAACTGGCAGTTCTCTGACCTCTACCTGCACACAGGCGACTACATCCGTCTGCAGAACCTCACAATAGGCTACGACTTCAAGCGTCTCATCGCATGGAAGGGTATCTCAAGGCTTCGTCTCTACGTACAGGCTCAGAACCTCTTTACCCTTACAAAGTACGACGGAATGGACCCGGAGATTGGTTCATATAACGGCAAGGATGCATACAACAGCAATGGTGGCAACAACCACACATGGGTGTCAGGCGTTGACATGGGTTACTATCCACATCCACGCACGTTCATCGTAGGCTTAAACGTAGCATTCTAACATTAATCCTAAATAAAGAACAATACAATGAAGACAAAAAATATATTCATAAACGGTATGTTTGCCTTGGCACTGACGAGCGTTGCCTCATGCAGTCTTGATACCGAGTCGCTGACAGATCTCAACGACTTGACGGCATACCGCAACCAGGAGGCGGCAGAAATGGCTCTCGTGGGATGCTACGATGGCTGGCAGGCTACCATCGGCAACGAAGGCCTTGGCATGTATCTTACTGCTGAGCTTGCCTCTGACCAGGCACACGGAGGTCTTGGCTTCTCCGATGCAAAGAACAATAACGCCATTGACCAGTTTGACCTGTCAATAGCACCGTCATACAACAACCTCTTCGATACTGACTGGAAGAACTACTACGAGGCAATCTTCCGCTGTAACAAGATTATCATGAATGAGAATGTTACAGAGTGGAACAATGCCGACGGCAAGGGACTCGTAGTAGGTCAGGCTCGTGCACTGCGTGCCATACTGTATTTCGACCTTGCACGTCTCTTCGGCGATGTGCCTTTGATTCTCGTTCCTACAGAGGCTAACGTACCACGTACTCCTGCAGCAGAGGTGTATAAGGCTATCTTCGAGGATTTGAAGTATGCTGCAGCCAACATCCCAGCTGACGCATTCCCTGTTGCAAACAACAGCAGCAACGACGGTCGCATCAGCAAGTATGCCGCAGAGGCTATGCTCGCTCGCGTTTACCTTTATTATACAGGTTACTATGGTGAGGAGAACGAGGCTTGCACCAAGCAGGATGCCATTGACGCCCTTGAGGACGTGATAGACAATGGCGGCTATGAGCTTGAAGCTAACTATGCAGACCTCTTCATGCCTGCCTGCACAAAAGATGCGTCTGCTGGCGATACCTATGCATGGGAGACCACTTACAAGGGCAAGTACTACAACAACGGCGGTTGGACTGGTAACATATCTAAGGAGGTAATCCTTAACCTGAAGTTCGCTGCAACAGCCGACTATAATGGTAATAACGACGGCAATGCCTTCCAAGTATATCTCGGCCCACGTAACAAGAACGCAACTAACGTTCTCGTAGCTGCCGGATGGGGTGCATGCTCCGTAACTAAGGCATTCGTTGACGAGTTCAAGGACGACCCACGTTTCAGCACCTGTTGCTGGAGTTGTGCTGATGCAAGCTTTGACGCTGACCTGAACGATACATACGAATACACTGGCTACTATACACGCAAGTATGCTCCAATGTGTTTCGCTGACGGTACACGTCAGGAGGTGGGCTTCAATCTCGGTATTGCCCACATGAACCTTACCTACTATCAGGACTGGACCATCATGCGCTATGCTGACGTACTGCTCATGCACTCAGAGCTTACAGGTACTGCTGACGGTCTGAATCAGGTTCACCGCCGCTCTAACCCAGGCGAGTCTGTAGCTTACAGCACTGAGAACATCCGCAAGGAGCGCGCCATAGAGTTTGCCTTCGAGGGCATACACTTCTGGGACCTGATGCGCTATGAGAAGGACGGTGCTTATGCCGGACGCGCAATCAAGGCTGCTCAGAACGGAGCAAAGGTTATTACCGGTGGCAATGAGACAACTGTTAAGTTCGACATAGACAACTTCACTGCCAAGAAGGGACTGATGCAGATTCCTAACACTCAGATAACCCTTTCAGGTGGTGTGCTGACACAAAATGCCGGATGGTAAAGAAGTGGAATAATAAAAAAGAAAAGTTTTATGAAACTTAAGAATATATTTTCATTGTTGGCAAGTACGTTATTCGTATTTTCCGCTTGCTCGCCCGATGACTATGAGATGGGCGGGGCACAATATACTGCCGACCAGTTGAAGGCTCCTGACGCCTACACTGTAGATATCAACGGCAATAGAGTGACGCTGACGTCAAAACTTGTTGGTTGCACACCGCTGTGGATTACTCCTAACGGACGTTCACAGGAGCAGCAGCTGACACTCAACCTGCCTTTCGCTGGCGACTATGAGGTAACGCTCGGTGCGGAGACACGTGCTGGTGCCGTATATGGTGAGCCTTATAAGTTCACTCTGGCGCAGAACGACTTCACTATGCTCGACAGTCCTCTGTGGTTCTATCTTGCAGACAAGAACTACACGAAGGGTTCTTCTTTCCCTGACGAGCAGACACTCATCGAGGGTATAAGCAAGAAGTGGTATCCTAATGATAAGGACTACGGTCTTGGCTGCACTGGACCTGTCATGTATATTGCACCTTATAATCCAACGAACCAAGAGGGTGCCTTCACACCGGAAGAGCAAGCAAACATGGTGTATAAGCCAATAACCTTCGGCCGTGCTAACTGGGCACCAAACTGGGACCCTGGCTTCCAGTCATGGCTTATACCAGAGGATGATCCATACATGGACTCTTACATGGAGTTCTCAATGGATGCAGCTAATGGTTGTGTGGCTACAATGTATCGTGGTGAGAGCGGTTCTAAGGGAAGCAGCACCGGCAGCAACATGGTAGGCAAGTTCAACCTCGGACTGCTTGACAAGGAGCATCCTACAATCTCTTTCTCTGACTGCTTCGCAATGCACAACATAGGCTTTGATGAGGTTTGCTCTAACTATACACAAGAGGTCATCATTGCGGAGATGACTCCTTACTATCTCTGCCTCGTGACAAAGCGTACTAACTCTGAGGGTCCTTGGTACATTGTGTGGAACTTCGTATCAGAGGAGGTTAGAAATACTAACGGTGCTTGCATTCCTGCTGAGGAAGTGCAGTTGCTCAATACTTCTTCGCCTGTACTGCCAGAGTTCAGCAACCTTGACCCCGATCTGTTCAAAGTAGAGAATAATGGTGTCACATACGTGGGCAGCAGTATTACTTATACTGTCAACGAGGATACTCCATACGACTTCGCTTTCTGGAACGGCGCTGAAGGTGTAAACAAGTGGCAGAGCAAGACTAACGGCAAGTACAACAACTCTTGGGCTCCTATGCCTGGTGATGATGCTTGGGACAACGAACTCGTAATAACCAAGAACAGCGACGGTACATACGGCTATACATACGGTGAAAGCGAGGGTACGATGACAATCGGCGATAACACGCTGACATTCTCTGACGAGGTTACATTCCTCACAGCAAAGAATGATTTCCGCACTGTAGCAGTAAAGGGTAAGACATTCACCATACTTGAGATGAATCCTACAGAAGGAATGAAGATAGGCGTACCTGAGACAAAGGATGACAAGGGTAACGTGAACTCTTACATCGTAGTGAACCTTAACGTGAAGCCTATCGGCGGCGGTCAGACCGGTCCGTTGGTAGTACCTCTTACCGGCACATTCTATGGCGAGAACATTGCATGGATAGAGAACAGCTGCTTCCGTCTGGGCTTCCACCACTATGGTGAGAGCGGTACTGGTATCTTCAAGGATGCAGCAAGCGTCAAGCTGAAGAAAGGACAGACCATCAAGGTTACATTTACCCTCAATGGCAATGTTGAATGGGAGAAGGCTCCTAAGTGTGCTCTTATTGACAACAACATCAAGACTACATGGGAGCCTAATTGCTTCGACCTTAGCGATGCCGTTACGGTTAACCTCACGGGCGAGACAACGGTGACACTTACCAACACCACCGATGCTACACAGAAGTTTACTCCTACATGTCTGGACCTCTCTATACAGCTGGACGGCTATCTTAAGAACTTTAACGCAGAAGAAGTGCCTGACCTTATCCAGAGCATGAAATGTGTGATTGAATAAAGTATAAAGTATAAAGAATATAGAATATGAAAAACAAGATATTTTACGGCATACTCTTCGCTCTCATGGCAGTGTTCGCAGTGTCATGTTCCGACGATGACTACGCCATCAATACAACCCCGCTGCTTGGTGACAACTCAGTTGTCACCGGCACTGCGGACGTTACGCCGGTTTCGGCAATCGTCAAAGGTTCTGTCAACGGTCTTGACGGACAGGCTGCCAGTTCCTATGCTACTGGTTTCTACTACGGCACTGCTGCCGATGCTCTCACTGAGCGCGTAGCAGCTTCCGGCGGTCAGGAGTTTGTTGCTACCATCAGCGGCAAGCCTGGCGATGTAATCTATTATCAGGCTTTCGTAACCCTGCAGGGCAGGGTTACCTATAAAGGTGACGTCAAGAGCCTCATGCTTACCGATGCTACTGCCACCACAGGGGAGGCAAGCAACGTAGAGGCTAACAAGGCTATGCTTTTTGGTAGTGCTTCAAAGTTCACTGAAGACTCAAAGGTCGGCGTGCTTATCTCATGCAAGTCTGACGAGGAGTCTGTACGTGGCGGCGTGAAGTTTGAGGGCACCACTGCCGACAACTTCGACGTTACCGTCAAGGGTCTGCTGCCTAACACCACCTATTATTATACTGCATACGTTGACCTCGGTGGCGGCGTGGTATATGGTGAGGTAAAGCAGTTCACCACTCCTGACCAGCAGTTTGACGTGGAGAACGACCTCGTTGACCTTGGTCTTTCTACCAAGTGGGCACGTTATAACCTCGGCACTACATCTGAGACAGAACTGGGCGGACTCTTTGGCTTCGGCGATATGACTGGTTTCAATACCAGCGTTGACCCTGCCGACTATGCTTCTGCAGACATCTACAAGACGGCACAGGATGTTGCCAACCAGATATACGGTGGTAAGGTAACGATGCCAACCATCGATGAGTTTGAGGAACTCTTCACCTGCTGTCAGGTGGAGTGGCAGACAGTCGCTACTGCTGACGGTGAGATTGGTGGATATAAGTTCACTGGTCCTAACGGCAACTCTATCTTCATGCCTGCAGCTGGTTCACGCACTGGCCAGAACATCAGCGGTGTGGGTAAGGAAGGACGTTATCTCTCAGGTTCAATCAACCCAGCCAACAATCAGTTTGCACAGAGCTTCCTCTTCACCGAGAGTGGATACTCACGCGCTACCACTCCTGTATATCAGGCATTGGCAGTACGCCCTGTATCTGTAGCTAAGAACATACCATTCAAGAAGGAACTGCTCTACAAGACTTGGGAGATTGACTTGAACCTTGATGGTGAGTGCAAATATTTCACTTGCCCTATCTATTTCTATAGGTCTAACTCAAACTGGGGCAGCACTACCAACAACGAGCCTATCATTGGAGCTGGCGAAGACTGGCTGCCTGGTAGCTTCGGCGATATCAGCTGGTTTATCAGCAGCGTTGACATGTGTAAGGGTTACATCACGTTCAACGAAGACGGAACGGCAGAGGTATCTCGCTATACAACCGCAGGCACTGAGGTTAAGGAAAGCGGTACCTACACCATTGACGAAGATAACAAGACCATTACACTGACAGGCATGCAGATACTTGCTCCTGCTAACTTTGAGGAGGGCAACAATGTGGTTTCTCTCTCAAAGGAACTGCGCATACTCTCTCTGACCGACAACTCTATGCAGATTTCGGTAGCTCGTCAAGGCGATAACGAACAACTCTCTATCAACATGATACCACAGATGGAGAAGTATGGCTATACAGCCAAGTTGACCTGCTACGGTGATGGTCCGCAAGACGATGCTGAGGCATGGAGGAGTGCTACCGTAACAGTTGCTGGCGGACAGACTGGCACATATACCGTAACGTTCAATACTGACGTAGCGCGCACCAATGGTAAGGTATTCATCCTCGACATCGTAGGCTTCGCCGAGGCTTATCCTAATGCTTTCGTAAGAGTAGATGCCATCAAGGCTGATGGTAAAGAGGTGAAGTTTGATGCCAACAAGTTCTATTATGGCGACATTGAAGGCAACGGCAACTTCCGCGTAGAGATGGCTAACATCTGGGGCATGGGACGCAATGACTCTTGGAGTGGCCTTGCTGACACTCCTTTCCATGAAGGGGGCGGCGAGACAACCAACGAGACCGCCCTCGCTTTCAACAGCACCTTTGAGGTAACATTCACCGTTGTTTCACTCGACGCAAATCTTGAATTCAATGTAAAGCAGACTGCCGTAGGCCTCAATGAAGACTGGGGTATGCCAGGCAACTGGGGTAAGGAAAATCCTGCCGCCATCAAGGTGGTTATGGAGAACAACCAGTATAAGCTTACCACTACAGACAACGTGGCTCTGACGCTTACTGCCGATGAGTGTGATAAAGGTGTGCCACCTGCCAACGGTGCCGTGAACCTCGTTGACATCGTGGATATACGCAAGTTCTTCCCTGGCTTCAGTGCAGACCTCATCTCTGTCACCAATGACGGTAGCAACGTACCATTCATTGCTGACAATCTCATCACTGGTGACATTGAAGGCAAAGGCAACTTCCGTATCGAGCTCCACAACATCTGGGGAGCCGGCACTGCAGCCAACCCAGCCTTCACAGGAACTACAAGCGTGCTAGAAAACAACGTAGTAACCTCGCTGGGCTTCACTCAGTCAAGCAAATATACCATAGGCAACTTCTCAACGAATCTCTTCCCATTGCCTTGGTAATTGATCTCGCTTCGCTCGAAGTGAATAGTGAAAAAGTGAAAAGTGAAGAATTCAAGTTACCATTTGACTACATTTGGTCGCATAAGATTTTTCACTTTTCACCTTTGACCTTAGACCTTCTTATATAAGAAGTTGAGTACATACAGAACTTTGTAATATATATATAATAATGAGAACAAAAGATATAAATGTAAGAAAAGTGAACCTGAAGGCATTTTTCACTTTCCACTTTTCATTTTTCACTTCATTGTTGCTGCTGGCAGTAACAATGACAGCCTGCACCAAGGACGACCCGAATCCTTTGGCTGACAGCACCGGCGACCTGCCTGTCTCCGTAACTGAAATGCTGTTCCCTGTCGAGGGCGGCACATCAGAGTTTACCGTACAGGGTGGCACTGCCTTCGTGCGCTCAAGCGAGGGATGGGTGACCGTTACACGAAAGAGCGGCAACAACAAGCAGTCAACATTCGTCGTGGAGTGTGAGGAGAATACAACCAACGCTGAGCGTGTGGCTACCATCCTTGCCAACCTCAACGGTTCGTTCAAGAACATCACCGTTACACAGGCAGGACCAGCTAAGCAGGAAGAGGGCGAGTTTACCTTCCGTACTGCCAATGAGGTGGCTCAGGATATGTACCCAGGCTGGAACCTCGGCAACACCCTGGAGTCATGCGACGCCAACAACCTCTTCAACAATAACGGTGGCACAGCCTGCGAGACAGGATGGCAGCCAACCATGACCACCAAGGAAGTCATTGACGCAGTTAAGGCTGCCGGCTTCAAGTCAGTGCGCATACCATGCTCATGGATATGCGGTCACGTCAGCGGCGGCACCGAGGCAAACCCACAGATAGATGCTGCGTGGATGGCCCGCGTAAAGAAGATCGTTGACTACTGCGTGGAGGATGGTCTCTATGTAGTGCTCAATGACCACTGGGACGGTGGCTGGATTGAGGTGCAGGGCTTCACTGGCAGCACTTCATCATTCCGCGCCATGACCGATGATGAGGTTAACGCAAAGATTGTCACACTGAAGAGCCTGTGGACAAGCATTGCTGAGGTCTTCAAGGGCTATGACGAGCACGTCATCTTCGCCGGCCTCAACGAGCCTTTCCAGGAATACAACCTCTTCAGCTCTCGCCACGAGGTGCTTACCCCGATACTTTTGAAGTATAACAAAGCCTTCGTAGAGGCTGTACGCGCAACCGGCGGCAACAATGCCAACCGCATACTCGTAGTGCAGGGTCCAAGCGTAAACATCGCTTCTACCATAAGCTACATGCCTGCAAGCTCTTTGCCTGAGGAAGCCGGCAAACTCATGGTCGAGGTACACTTCTATGACCCAGGCCAGTTCTGCGGCACATTCGATGCTTCAGGTGACAATGCATACTACTACTGGGGCAACGGCAACCACAGCACCAACCACAACGCCGGATGGGGCGAGGAGAGCTATATGCAGGAGCAGTTTGGCAACCTCAAGACCGCTTTCACCTCTAAGGGCTTCCCTGTAATCATCGGCGAGTATGCCGGTCTGCAGCGCACCATCACAGGTGGCGACCAGGCAAAGCATGACGCTTCGGTGAAGGCTTTCTACCAGTGTGTCAACGAGTATGCCACCAACAACGGTATCGTGGCATTCGCATGGGACACCAACGACGTTGCCGGACTGGGCAAGGAGAGTGGTTCTTCTACCATCATCGGCCGTGCAGCCAAGAGCGTCGTAGGTCAGAATGCCATGGACGGAATCCTCGCCGGCGTAGCTGCTGGTCAGTGGATGAAATAATTGACACTTTGCTCATTTTCGTGTTAAAATTGTGACGCGAAATCTTAACAACCCTTAAATACGGGGATGTTTCGTAAAAGCTATCATATTACACTGTAAAAGCTATCATATTACATTGTAAAAGCATTGCTTTTACAGCGTAATATGATAGCTTTCATTTTGTAAAGTCAAACACATGTTTTTCTGACATTGTGTAAACGACTTACTAAAACGCTTTTTGCTGCGTTATATAACTATGAGGAATACATTCAGAAACATATTATTTGCACTTTCACTAATAATCATGCTGTGCCACGAAGGCATGGCAGCAGAATACACCTTCCACTCACTTGGCGTAAGGCAGGGATTGTCATCAAGCACGGTCAACACCATGCTCGTTGACAGCCGCGGCATGCTGTGGATAGGAACATCAATGGGCCTCAACCGCTATGACGGCTATGAGGTAAGGCAGTTTCGCTATTTTGACAAAGAAGAGAAACTGCCGGCTGCGAGCATCGGCAAACTGTCTGAGGATGCACGCGGAAACATCTGGATAGACTATAACGGCGACATGGCTCGCTACGACATCGCCAGTCAGGCGTTTTACACCGACTCACGCGAATATTTCAAGTCGTTAGGCATTCATCTGCCTGCGAAATATCAGTTCAGCACTGATGACTACGGCAACCTGTGGTTCGTCAGCGATGGACAGATTCTTTACTACAACTATGCCACGGGGCACACCAACCAGTGGAAGGTAAACCTGAAACTGGGCACCACTGCATGGGAGTTTGCCCACTGTGGCGAGGGTATATACCTCTGCGACGGCAGCAGGGTATGGCGATTCATAGGCAAGAACGGACTGCTTCAGAAGATATCGCTGCCTGCCAACATGCAGACGATAGCAGGACACATGCGCCTGTATGTCGATTCTGAAAACACTTTGTGGGTTTACTCTACCGTCAGCGAGGACATATACCACCACGGCGGCGCTCAGGTGACGCTGCCAAAGGGCGTTCCGTCAAATGCCATACGCGACATCTTCGACGACGGCAAGGGCAATATATGGATTGCCACCGACCATAACGGCGTTTTCATCTGCAAGCGAGGCGATGCCACGCCTACACACCTGACGCATCTGGGCGTCATGCTTGGCAGCATTGCCTCTGACAACGTGACTTGCATCACCGCCGACAAGCAGGGCACCATATACCTGGGACACTTCAAGACGGGTATCTCCATTGCCAACACGGGCAGTGCGCTCTTCGCTAACAGCGGTCAGCACATGGGCGATATCAGTACCATATATTATGACCGCCACGGCAACCTGTGGCTGGGAACCGACGGCAACGGTGCCTACATCATAAAGGCGGGACAGGAAGCTGAGGAGAAACTGCAGATGCCCGACGTCACCATATCGTCTTTCCTGGAAGACCATGCGGGCAACGTGTGGGTAGGAACATACAACGATGGTCTGTACAGGATGCATGGCAACAGCGTTGACCGCGTGTTTACGAGCAAGGACGGCACGCTGCCATGCAACGCGGCGTGGCAGATAGCCGAAGACAATCACCACAACGTATGGGTGGCATCAGGCTTCGGCTCACTGTACCGCTTCTCTACTGACACTGAGAAGGCTACTGTCGTGAAGGTAAACGGACAGACAATCAACGGTCTGTCACTTGCCTTTGACGGCAAGCACACCATGTATGTAGGCACATATTACGGCATATGGGCGTATGACACGAATACCGGCAAGGCGGTATGCCTGCTGGGTAACCGCAAGGGTACGCAGAAACTGTTGCAGCCTTCGGTGGTGTCGCTGACCTATGACAACATGCGCAATGCACTATGGGTGGCTCATACCACTGGCGTCAGCGTGCTCGACACGAAGCGCGACTCGCTGTTTTTCTTCAACGAGCACAACGGTCTGTTTGACACCTACGTCAAGAGCATCGTCGAAGACAAGCAGGGCAACATGTGGCTGTCAACAGGACGCGGCATATCATGCATACAGGCACAGAAGGGCGGTGGCTACGTAGTACATAATTTCAACGACCGCATCGGAGTGCAGAACACATATTTCAACACCTTTGCCGCCACCTGTTCGCCTGACGGAGAGGTGCTCATGGGCGGCAACGAGGGACTCACAGTCATCTCGCCCGTGGTGATGTATGCAGGGCGCATACCGCCGACGCTGTCGCTGACAGAGGTCACGGTGGGCTCTACGCATACCACGCATCATTTCTCTGACAACTCGCTGCGCTTCTCATACGACGACAGGCAGATAACGCTGCATTTCTTTACCGGCGACCTGTCGAGCAATGGCAGGGTGCTCTATGCCTATCGCATTAATGGACTGACCGACGAGTGGACCTACACGCTGAGCAACAAGATTGAATTCTTCTCATTGCCTCACGGTTCATATACGCTTGAAATTAAAGCCACCGACGAGAACGGTGAATGGGGTGAACCCCTGACAATAAAGATACGTGTGACGCCGCCGTTCTACCTGTCATGGTGGATGATGCTGATATATGCCCTGCTTGCCATTGCAGCGGCCTTCGGTGCCTACAGGGTATTGCGCTCACGCCATCACAGGAGGATTGAGGAGCAGCGTCTGCTCATGGAGCAGGGCCAGCAGGCACAGCTCTCTGAGATGAAACTGCGCTTCTTTACCAACATAAGCCACGACCTGCGCACACCGTTGACGCTTATCATCAGTCCGCTGCAGAGCATGATTGAGGAGATGCGCAAGGACGACAGCCAGTCGGCGCTGAGGAAACGTCTGGAGATGATTTACAAGAATGCGCGCCTGCTGTTCAATCAGGTCAACATGTTGCTCGACTTCCGCCGCCTCGACGTAGGAGCCGAGACACTGCATACGCAGTCTATTGACGTGGCGCAGTATGTAGGCAACATCTGCCTGTCATTCCACGACTTTGCAAAGGACCGCGACATCAGCCTTGAATATACGCCGTCTGCCGAACATGTATTCTTCGTGGTCGATGCCGAGAAGCTTAACAAGATAATGTATAACCTGCTGAGCAACGCCTTCAAGTTTACGCCTGACGGCGGAAAGGTCGTCGTCAAACTGTCAACAGTTGACTCAAAGCTACACATATCAGTTGCCGACACCGGCTGCGGTGTGGCAGATGCCGACAAGGAACACATCTTCCAGCGCTTCTATCAGGTGCGCAATGATGATCCGAAGGCAGGCAGCGGCATAGGTCTGCACATCGTAAACGAATATGTCAACATGCACGGCGGCACCATTACGGTTGCCGACAACGAGCCGCAAGGCACCATATTCACCATCGACCTGCCGCAGAATTCTGAGAAATCTGAACAGTCTGATAATCCAGAACTCACCAACCACTCTAACAATCCGGAGTATTCTGATTACACAGAGCAGACAGACACCCCTGACAACGACGCCACAGAGCGCACTACGACCATTCTCGTGGTTGACGACAACCACGACCTGTGCACGTTCATTGCCGACAGTCTGCTGTCAGCATACGCCGAGAAGCACTACAATGTTTTGACCGCTGCCGACGGTGAGGAGGCGCTGGAGCAACTGAACAAGAATGACGTTACGCTGGTAGTTACCGACATCATGATGCCGAAGATTGACGGCATGGAACTGTGTCGCCGCATAAAGACCAACATTGCTTGGTCACACATACCTGTTATAATGCTCACCGCGAAGCAGACCGACCAGGATATTATAGGAGGACTCAAACTGGGTGCCGACGACTATATCACCAAGCCGTTCAACATTGAACACCTGACGCTGCGCATTGACAAGTTTATCGAGTGGAATACCATGAGTCATGAGAATTTCCAAAAGAAGATAGAGGTAAACCCAAGCGAGATAACCATAACATCACTTGACGAGGAATTTGTCAGCAAAGCCATAAAACTGGTTGAGGACCACATGTCTGACAGCGATTATTCGGTAGAGTCTTTCAGCAGCGACCTCAACATGTCGCGTGCCAACCTATACAAGAAAATGATGAGCATCACTGGCATGGGACCGCATGAGTTTATGCGTTCGCTACGCTTGAAACGTGCTCATCAATTACTGGAACGCTCACAGAAGCAAGTGTCTGAGATTGCATACGCCGTAGGTTACAGTTCGCCGAAGCGCTTCTCTGAGAACTTCAAGGCGGAATATGGCATGACACCATCCGAGTTCGCAAAGAAATGTAATCAATAAAACTTATCAAAACTAACTAAAGACTATGAAGAAATATCTTTTACTGACCACATTAACAATATGGTGTACATGCACACTAATGGCAAAAGTAACATTACCGTCACTCATTTCTGACGGCATGGTACTTCAACAACAAGCTGATGCCCGCCTGTGGGGATGGGCTGAGCCTGGCGAAAGTATCAACGTAAGCACGTCGTGGGGCGAGAATGCCAAAGCCACGACAGGCAAGGACGGCCGATGGCAGCTGTCCATACGCACCCCGAAGGCTTCGTATGACGTGCAGACCCTGCGCATCAACGACGTGGAACTATCACTGCTCATCGGCGAAGTGTGGCTCGCTACAGGACAGAGTAACATGGAGATGCCCTTGAAGGGCTTCGGCGGAGCATGTGTAAAGGATGGCTTCCGCGATGCCATGAATGCAAAGACAGAGGCTCCATACGTCAGAATGTATAATGTGGAGCGTAAGCAGACATTCACACCGCAGGATAAGTGTAACGGCAAATGGCTTACGCCTGTCTTTGAGAATGCCCTTGAATACTCTGCCACTGCATATTATTTCGCCTCATCGCTGAGCAATGCACTGGGTGTTCCGGTAGGTATAGTAAACTGCAGCTACGGTGGCACACGCGTGGAGAGTTGGACTTCGGCAGAGGTGTGCAGGCAATATCCAGACATTCCACAAGACAGCATCAGTGTATATAACTTCTCACAATGGGCTTTTGAAAGGCCTATCGTGACATATAACGCTATGTTCCTGCCTGTTTGCGGATACACTTATAAAGGAATAGTATGGTATCAGGGATGCGGTAACGTCAGCACATCATCCACTTATGCTGAAAGACTGAAAAACATGGTGACACTGTGGCGCAGCAAACTTAAACTGGGCGAAATACCTTTCTATCAGGTTCAGATTGCTCCTTACGCCTACGAAGGCGACGGTAGCGGCATAGGAGGTGCACTGTTGCGCGAACAACAGTATAAGGCATGCAGCATTATACCTAACTGCGACATCGTATGCACAAACGATTTGGTTGAGCCATACGAGCGTCATAACATTCATCCACAAGAAAAGAGAAAGGTTGGAATGAGACTTTCCCTTGTTGCGCTGAACAAGACTTACGGAATGAAAGACCTGGCTTGTTCTGGTCCGCGCTTTGATGAGAATTCCTTTACCGTCAAGGGCGACACTGCCATAGTGGGATTCCATACCAACCAATATGGTGTATGCCGCAACTATGACATAAAAGGTTTTGAAATTGCGGGCGAAGACAAAGTGTTCTACACCGCCAACACAGAATTTCACTGGCAGAACAACACCGTAAGACTCACTTCACCAAAGGTGCCCCACCCCGTAGCCGTCCGCTACTGCTTCAGAGATTTCCAGATAGGAAACTTCATAGGTGGTGCCGAACTGCCACTCTTCCCTTTCCGCACCGACGACTGGAAGTAATCCTTATGGGGGGGGAAGTAGTGAGAAAAGACGACCAGATTTAAGGTAGGTCCTAAAAATTCTGTTACTGATTTCAGGAAAAAGATATTTATTACGACAGTTTTTCGTCAAAATGAATACAGATTTAATCCTACCGCAACTAAAACATTTGGCTATGTGGAGAAAAAACATTACTTTTGTATGAAACTAAAAGTGGGCTCTATTAATTCCCACTTAAAATAAAAAAATAATCATAGTGAAAAAGAAACTTATATTATTAGCTGCTATCCTCGTGGCTTATTGCCATGGCATGATGGCTCAGCAATCGTTACGAAAGGATTTTATTTACCCTAAGGATGAACACCGTGCATGGATTATATGGCAATGGATAGATGGGTTAGTAAGTCGCGAAGCCATTACTAAGGATTTGGAGGCTTTCAAGGCTGCCGGACTTGCCGGTGTACAGAATTTCCAGATTGGTGGTGACCGGCAGAGCCGTGTTGGTGACCCTGACATTGCCATCGGCAGTGAGAAGTGGAAGGAGATGATGCGATGGACCATGGATGAGTGTGAGCGTCTCGGACTATCGTTCGGCACGCACAACTGTCCGGGTTGGTCATCAAGTGCATACGGAAACGTCACCCCAGAGTATTCCATGCAGAAGTTGGTTATGGCATCCACGACCTACACTACTAACGTAAAATCTCTCTCATTGCCGCATGCCGAGGTTGACCCAAGGTACAATTACTATCAAGATATATGTCTGTTGGCAATGCCTGACGAGGAGGTAGTAAGTAAAGCAGACATTATAGACCTGACAAGCTATCTGCCTATGATGCAGGGCGGACGATGGAACGATACGCTCATCATTTCAAAAAAGATGATGAAGGCAATCCCCTCATCGATTGTCAAGAGGATGAGCGAGGGACGTTGGCTGCTGATGCGTTTCGGCCATACTACCAATGGAAAGACAAACGAGGCGCAGTCGCCTGCCTCCGGTCAGGGTTTGGAGTGCGACAAGATGAGCCGCGAGGCAGTAAAACATTTCTGGGACGGCTATCCGCAGATGCTTATAGACCTGGCAGGCCATCATGCCGGCAAAACCTTCTGCCGCATAGAGATAGACAGCTATGAGGCTGGCGGACAGGATTGGAGCGTGGTATTGCCTGGCGAGTTTCAGCGGCGCAAGGGCTATGACATCCGTCCGTGGTTGCCTTATATGATAGGTAAGGTGGTAATCGGGAGTAAGGAAGAGAGCAATGCCTTCCGCAAGGACCTGATAGATGTGCTCACGTCACTTTTTGCAGAGAACTACTTTGGCTACATGGCAGAACTGACAGAGAAGAGTGCTCCCGGCATGCAACTTCTTGTTGAACCCTACGGTACCGGCGGACAAAAGCCTTTCCAGGTTCTCGATATGTATAAGATACTGCGGTCTGCCCCCAATGCACTTGTTGCCACTGAGTTTTGGGTACGCCCCGAGACATGGGGATGGAAGGATATGGTGCGCCATGAACAGGTAATGCGTAACCTGCAGAAGCCATTGCTCGTGGCAGAGGCATTCACCTGCTGGCCACTCCATGCGTGGCAAGACGACCCTCAGTCGTTGAAACCCATCTGCGATCGTGCCTTCTGCATGGGTGTAAACCGCATGATGCTCCATGCCGGAGCTTGCAATCCGTGGACGAAGGTAGAGCCTGGCATGTCGTTTGGCATATGGGGAACTCACTTCGTGCCTAACCAAACGTGGTGGAAGGCAGGTGGCGCACGTGCATTGTTCGATTATATGGCTCGCTGCCAGTCGTTGTTGCAGCGTGGTGTGCCAAATAAGGAACAGTGGGGCAACGTGGGCGGTTTCAAGACCTATCGCCGTACTGACGGTGATACCGACATTGTTTTCATATGTAATCCTTCCGACACTGTTACAACGGCAGTGCTGCCAGTCAGCCAGTATGCCGGAGGCAGGCACGTAGAACTATGGAACCCCTACAACCTCGCTATGGAAAGTCTTGGCAGCGAATCACTGACGATAGAACCTAACGGCTCACGCTTCCTTGTATTCATGCCCGGCACAGATGAGTCTGCCATCAGTGATTCGCTTGCCACGCTGCTCACCTGCAGCACTTCTACGCAAAACATACTGACACTCAGCGACGGTTGGGACATCACCTTCCCTGATGTTACACAAATGACACATCAACCACTTTTCGACTGGACTACATCATCTGTTCCTGCCGTCAAGTATTTCTCTGGCACCGCTACCTACAGCCACTGTTTCACACTCACCAACCGCCAGCTGAAGCAAGGCAGACTCGTCCTGAGTCTGGGCAAGGTGAAGAATATGGCAACGGTGCGTGTCAACGGCATCTCTTTCCCCATGATGTGGAAGGCTCCGTTCTTGCTCGACATCTCATCTGCCGTAAAGGCTGGCAACAACAAGATTGAAATCGATATAACCAACCTGTGGCCTAACCGTATGATAGGCGATGAACAGGAGCCTGACGACATCGAGTGGTCTGAACCTTTGGTCTATGAGTATGCACCGGGTAAACCTATGGCTGGTTATTACATGGCTGCCATACCAGAATGGCTGAAAAACGGTACGCCGCGCCCATCTCAGGGTCGCAAGACTGTGGGATGCTTCAAGTTCTTCACCAAAGACTCTCCATTGCTTCCCTCTGGTTTGCTCGGACCTGTTGAGATAAGGAAGTAACGAGGTGTTTATAAGTTAAGGTGGGTTCTATAAATTAGCTTTGACAGATTTTCGGATTTATTTCGAGGGCAAAATGTTAG
>DGHL01000013.1:48975-53179 GCA_002392645.1 Prevotellaceae bacterium UBA3849 | reverse complement strand
TAACAGTTTGCACCGAAAGAAAACAAAAAGATGACATAATGATATTTATATGATTGACTAATTTAACTCGTGGGAATTTTTAGAACCCACCTAAAGTAAGAACAACCAAAAGAAGAGGATAAGTATGATATTAAAGGACCTTCTTTCAAACATAAAGCCCGAGGAGATGGTAGGCTCAGCCGACATCGACATAACGGGAGTGGATATAGATTCACGCAAGGTAGAGGCAGGACATCTGTTCATTGCCATGCGTGGTACGCAGGTTGACGGTCATAACTTCATAGGTAAGGCTGTGGAGCAGGGTGCCGTGGCGGTGCTCTGTGAGGAACTGCCAGAGAACGTAGCCGACGGTGTGACCTTTGTAAGGGTGGCAGATTGTGAGGATGTAGTAGGCGAGGTGGCAACCACATTCTATGGCAATCCTACGGCTAAGCTGAAGTTGGTCGGCGTTACCGGTACAAATGGTAAGACCACTATTGCCACTTTGCTCTATAATATGTTCCGCAAGATGGGACACAAGTGTGGTCTGCTCTCCACCGTATGCAACTACATAGAGGACGAGGCAGTACCTGCAAGTCATACCACTCCGGATCCGATAGAGCTCAACATGCTGCTGTCACGTATGGTGGAGGCAGGATGCGAGTATGCCTTCATGGAATGCTCAAGCCATGCCATCGCACAGAAGCGCATAGGTGGACTGACGTTCGTAGGTGGAATCTTCACCAACCTTACGCGTGACCACTTGGACTATCACAAGACGTTTGAGAACTATCGCGACGCAAAGAAAAAGTTCTTCGACGACCTGCCAAAGTCGGCTTTCGCCATAACGAATGCCGATGACAAGAACGGTTCGGTGATGGTGCAGAACACCAAGGCTACCGTGAAGACATATTCCACTCGCAGCATGGCAGACTTCGTGGCACATATCATAGAGTGTCATTTCGAAGGCATGTATCTTGAGATGGATGGTCATGAAGTTGGAGTGCAGTTCATAGGCAAGTTTAATGTAAGCAACCTGCTCGCAGTCTATGGTGCAGCACGTATGCTCGGCAAGGAGCCTGAGGAGATACTCGTGACAATGAGTACGCTCCGCAGCGTGGCTGGTCGTCTGGAACCAATACAGTCGCCTGACGGTTATACGGGTATCGTTGACTATGCCCACACCCCTGATGCATTGGAGAATGTACTTAGTGCTATTCATGAGGTGCTTGGAGGCAAAGGTAGCGTGATAACCGTGTGCGGAGCAGGTGGCAACCGTGACAAGGGCAAGCGCCCACTGATGGCACAAGAGGCCGTAAGACAGAGCGACAAGGTGATAATCACAAGTGACAACCCACGCTTTGAGGAACCACAGGACATTATAAACGATATGCTCGACGGACTGACACCGCAGCAAAAGAAGAAGGTAATAAGTATCGTTGACCGTCGTGAGGCTATCAAGACGGCATGTATGCTAGCGCAGAAGGGCGACGTAATCCTCGTGGCAGGCAAGGGACATGAGGACTATCAGGATGTCAAGGGTGTGAAACACCATTTTGATGATCGTGAGGAACTGCGCAAAGCTTTTGGCGAATAAATATAAAACATAATTTAAATTCATCACTTAGATAACGAATGTTATACTATCTTTTCAGATTTCTTGAACAGTGGAACATACCTGGTTCTGGTATGTGGAGTTACATCTCTTTCCGCTCATTGCTGGCACTCGTGCTGTCACTGATGATCTCAGTGTGGTTTGGCGAGTACTTCATTAAGTGGATGCGTCGCAATGGCGGTATGGAGGCACAGCGCGATCGTAGCATAGATCCCTATGGAGTGGAGAAGAAAGGCGTGCCTACGATGGGCGGCGTGATAATCATCGTGGCAACCATAATACCATGCCTCCTGTTTGGTCGATTGCGCAACATCTACATGCTGTTGATGATAGTCACTACATTGTGGCTTGGAGCAATAGGCTTTGCAGATGACTACATCAAGATGAAGGTGACGAAGGACGGTCTGCGCCCTATATATAAACTCGTAGGCCAGGCATTGCTCGGACTTATTGTCGGACTTACGCTTTGGCTGAGTCCTGATGCCGTGATGCATGAGAACGTAGCTGTGCAGAAGACACCTTCGCAGGAGATAGTGATACACAAGAGTACACCGGTGAAGTCGACCACTACCACCATACCTTTCGTGAAGAACAACAACCTTAACTATACCGATGTGTTCTTCTCTTGGCTCGGTGAGAACCGCAGCGCTGCAGGATGGATATTCTTCGTGATACTTACCACCTTCGTGGTTATGGCGGTGAGCAATGGTTCAAACCTTAATGACGGAATGGATGGCATGTGTGCCGGCAACTCCGCGATAATATGCGTGGCGCTGGGCATACTTGCCTATGTGTCGAGTCACATTGGCTTCGCGTCATATTTTAATATAATGTATATACCGCAGTCAGAGGAACTCGTTATATTCCTGTGTGCCTTCATAGGAGCATTGGTGGGCTTCTTGTGGTACAACGCATATCCGGCACAGATATTCATGGGCGATACAGGCTCGCTTGCCATAGGCGGTATAATAGCCGTTACGGCTGTTATCATACACAAGGAGCTCCTTGTGCCTATACTCTGCTTCGTATTCCTTATGGAGAGCATATCGGTTATGCTGCAGGTACAGGTGGCAAAGTATGGAAACAAGCGCGGTAAGAAACTACGTGTGTTCAAGCGCGCACCTATACACGACACGTTCCGTGTCAAGCCTGGTCAGTTGGCAGACGACATAAAGGTATTTATCAACAAGCCACGAGGCTGCTGGTTGGAGTCAAAGATTACTATACGTTTCTGGATCGTAACCATTGGCATGGCTGCATTGGCAATAATAACTCTGAAGATAAGATAAACGGAGGGAAAGAATATGAAGTTAGTAGTACTTGGAGCAGGTGAGAGCGGCGTAGGAACCGCTATCCTAGGTAAGCAACAGGGATATGATGTCTTTGTATCAGACATGGGCACCATAAAGCCTAAGTATAAGAAAAAGCTTGATGCAGAAGGCATACGCTGGGAAGAAGGACAGCACACGGAGGCAGAGATATTGTCTGCTGACGAGGTGGTGAAGAGTCCGGGTATACCTGACACCGCTCCTATGGTGCAGGCGCTGATAGAGAAAGGTACGCCTATCCTTGCCGAACTGGAGTTTGCTAAACGCTACAGTAAGGGCAAGACTATATGCATAACCGGTTCAAACGGTAAGACGACAACTACCTCGCTCATATATTATATAATGAAGAAGTGGGGCGTAGATGTAGGTTTGGCTGGTAACATAGGTCGTTCGTATGCACTGCAGGTTGCTACGCAGGACCACGATTGGTACGTGCTGGAGATTAGTTCGTTCCAACTCGACAATATGTTTGAGTTCCGCGCAGACGTGGCTGTGCTTATGAACATAACGCCTGACCATCTTGACCGTTACGAGTTCGAGATGCAGAACTATGTAGATTCAAAGATGCGCATAATCCAGAACCAGACTCCGAAGGATACCTTCGTTTACTGGTCAGACGATGAGTATATAGACAAGGAACTGCAGAAGCGTATAGATGGCTATGCACCAAAACCTACACCATCGTCACGTACTGCCGTAATGGGTAACCCTACACTGGCATCGTTCAGCGACAAAGACATAGATCCAAACAGCGATTTCCCACTTCCAGGTAAGCATAATCAGCGTAACATGATGGCTGCGCGCCTGGCTGTCAGGGCTGCTATGGCAAAGATGGAACTGGCTGCAGGTGAGCAAGACCGCTACGAGAATATCCTTACACAATGTCTTAAGGATTTCCCTGGCGTGGAGCATCGCCTTGAGAAGGTGATAGAGAAAGACGGAGTGTTATGGATAAACGATTCCAAGGCAACCAATGTCGATGCATGCCATATGGCATTAGAGGCAATGAGCCGTCCTACGGTACTTATAGTCGGTGGCAAGGATAAGGGCAACGATTACAATGATATAAAGGAACTTGTAAGAGAAAAGTGCCGTGCCTTGGTATTCCTTGGTGTTGACAATGCCAAGCTACACGCAGCCTTTGATGATATGGGACTTGATATAGCCGACACACACTCCATGAAAGACTGCGTAGCGGCATGTCGTGAGTTGGCAAAGCCAGGCGACGTGGTGTTGTTGTCACCATGCTGCGCAAGCTTTGACCTGTTCAAGAACATGGAAG
>DGHL01000013.1:0-48933 GCA_002392645.1 Prevotellaceae bacterium UBA3849 | reverse complement strand
TCAAGAACATGGAAGACCGTGGCGAGCAGTTCAAAGCCTTGGCAAAAGGAGAAGAGTAATAATATCAGACAAGTATAACAAGATATACACATTGGAAAAGTTTAAGCGACTGCAAAACATATTCAAGGGTGACCGCGTCATTTGGGGTATATTCACCATGCTGCTTATAGTCAGTGTGGTGGAGGTGTACTCTGCATCTGCCAGCCTGGGTTATAAGTCTGGCAACTATTGGTTTGCCGCTACCTTCCATAGCGCTATACTGATAGTTGGCGTGATGTGTATGGTGGTTGTATTAAACATACCATGCAGGTATTTCAAGGCTATGACGCCAATTATTTTCTTGTTTTCTGTATTCTTGCTTGCCATTGTGTATGTCATAGGTACCAAAGAGAATGACGCCACACGATGGATACCGTTGGGACCATTCTCCTTGCAGCCGTCAGAGATAGCAAAAGGCTCTCTGGTCCTTACCACGGCGCATATCCTGAGTCAGCTGCAGACACCTGAAGGTGTGGCAAAGAAGGCATTTAAATACGTAATGATAACCAGTGCCATACTTATCGGACTGGTATTTCCTGAAAACTTCTCTACGGCAGCGCTCATGGCACTTGTCGTATTCATAATGATGTTTGTGGGAAGGGTATCGTTCAAGCAACTGCTCGGATTAATGGCGAGTGTCGTGTCACTCATAGCAATATTCATAATGCTCGTGATGTTTATAGGCCAATCGCGCTCACAGGCATCACAGACGGCAGATTCTGACAACAATGCATATACGGAGATGTCAGAAGAAAAGGAAGAGCATAAACACAGCGAGCGTGGTGCCGTGCTCCACCGAGTTGATGTGTGGAAAGAGCGTATAGTATCGTTCATGGACTTCAAGAAAGTACCGCCAGAGAAATATGACATGGACAAAAAAGGTCAGGAAGGCCGTGCACACATTGCTATAGCATCAAGCAATGTGATAGGAGTAGGACCTGGCAACTCACGTCAGCGCGACTTATTGCCGCTTGCATTCTCAGACTTTATCTATGCCATAGTGTTTGAGGAACTTGGATTGTTCGGCGCATTCGTGGTGGCAATGCTATACATAATGCTGCTCTTCCGTACAGGATGGATAGCCATGAACTGCGAAAACACGTTCCCTGCCCTGCTTGCCATGGGATTGGCATTAATGATTGTGGTACAGGCACTCTTCAATATGTGCGTGGCTGTAGGTCTGGCACCTGTCACCGGACAGCCGCTGCCGCTCATAAGTAAGGGTGGAACATCATCCATAATCAACTGTATATATATAGGAGTGATACTAAGTGTAAGTCGTACGGCGAAGAAACGTACTGACATGAAGCACAGCGTAGCATAGAAACTGGAATCTGATAACTTATAAAGAAAACACAAGATGGAGAATGAACTAAGAGTTATAATAAGCGGTGGCGGTACGGGAGGCCATATATTCCCAGCCATCAGTATAGCAAATGCCGTAAAGGCAAAGTGTCCAGACGCAAAGATACTGTTCGTAGGAGCCAACGGACGTATGGAGATGACGAAAGTGCCTGAGGCAGGTTACAATATAGAAGGACTCCCTGTGCGCGGACTTATACGCCCATTGTGGAATCCGAAGAACATAGGAGTGATGATCGACTTCTTCCGTAGTAAGTTCATGGTCAAGAAACTCATCAAGTCGTTCCGCCCTCACGTAGCTGTTGGCGTAGGTGGCTATGCCTCTGCCCCTACCCTTAACGCTGCGGCAGACTTAGGCGTTCCTTGTCTTATACAGGAGCAGAACTCATACGCAGGTGTCACCAATAAGACACTGGCAAGGAAAGCTAAGAAGATATGCGTGGCATACGACGGTATGGAACGCTTCTTCCCTGCCGACAAGATAATAAAGACCGGCAATCCTGTACGTCAGGGACTGCTTGCCAACAGCATGACGAGGGCAGAGGCGCGTGAGGCATTAGGACTTAACACAGACCTCCCTACCATCCTTGTGATAGGTGGCTCATTGGGTGCACGCACCATTAACAATGCACTTGCTGCAGGTATAAGCCGCTTCGAGGAAAGAAACATACAGGTGATATGGCAGACAGGTAAATACTATGCAGAAGACTGCGAGAAGAAAGCTCGTGAGGCAGGTGCCAAACTGGTGCGTCCGCAGGCATTCATCTCCGATATGGCAACAGCCTATAAGGCAGCCGATATAGTTATAAGTCGTGCCGGAGCATCGTCAATAAGCGAACTGTGCCTATTAGGTAAGGCATCGATATTAGTGCCATCGCCAAACGTGGCAGAAGACCATCAGACAAAGAATGCCAAGGCACTGTCTGATCGTGGTGCGGCATTGTTCGTACCGGACTCTATGGCAGAGAAGACCCTCGTTGAGGAAGCCATAGCGTTAGTGTCAGATGCAGCGCAGATTACGAAGCTTGAGGTAGAAGTCAGCAAACTCGCTTTGAGAGATTCTGCCGACATCATAGCCGACGAGGTGCTGAAGTTAGTTCGCAAATAAGAACGTCAAGAAACAAGAACAATATTATCTATAGGTATGCCAGATACCATAGAAACAAATAAACAAAAAGAAATGAAAGCAGTATATTTCGTAGGAGCCGGCGGCATAGGAATGAGTGCCATAGCGCGTTATTTCATCAGGAAAGGTCTTGTCGTGGCAGGATATGACAAGACACCGTCCAAGCTGACAGAGATGTTGGCAAAGGAAGGTATGCTGATACACTATGAGGAAGATGTGAATCAGATACCAGAAGCATGTCGTGACCCGAAGGAAACCCTCGTGGTATATACACCAGCAATACCAGAGGAACATAAGGAACTACAGTTCTTCCGTCAGGGAGGTTTCGACATACAGAAGCGTGCACAGGTTCTCGGTACGTTGACAAGGGAGCATAAGGGACTTTGCGTAGCTGGTACACATGGAAAGACAACCACGTCAACCATGTGTGCACATATCATGCACCAATCGTCAAAGGACTGTAATGCTTTCCTCGGCGGAATATCCAAGAACTACGGTACGAACTATATACTGTCAGACGAATCAGACTACGTAGTAATAGAGGCCGACGAGTTTGACCGCAGTTTCCATTGGCTTCGTCCATGGATGAGCGTCATCACGTCAAGTGATCCAGACCATCTTGACATATACGGTACGAAGGAGGCTTATCTGGAATCATTCCGTCATTATACTACGTTGATACAGCCAGGCGGTGCACTGATAATCCATACCGGTCTTGAGATGAAGGCCGATGTGGCAGACGGTGTGCGTGTCTATACCTACGGAACTAACGAAGGCGACTTCCACGCAGAGAATATAAAGATAGAGAAGGGCGAGATAACATTCGACCTCGTATCGCCTGTTGAGGATGTCAAGAACATATCGCTCGGACAGCCAGTGCCAATCAATATCGACAACGGCATAGGCGCAATGGCAATGGCGCAGCTCAACGGCTGTACGGCAGACGAACTGCGTAATGGCATGAAGAGCTATAAGGGCGTTGACCGTCGTTTCGACTTCACGCTGCGCAATGACAAGCACGTCGTGCTTTCCGACTATGCTCACCATCCAAAAGAGATATACCAGAGTGCCAAGAGTATGCGCGAGGTGTACCATGACCGTCACATCACCGCCATATTCCAGCCACACCTCTACACTCGCACACGCGATTTCTACAAAGACTTTGCCGAGGCATTGTCACAGCTTGACGAAGTGATACTCTGCGATATATATCCGGCACGTGAACAGCCGATACCGGGTGTTACGTCGCAGCTCATATACGATAATCTTGCCCCTGGCGTAGAGAAGTCGATGATACATAAGGAAGACGTGCTCGACCTTGTAAAGTCGCGCGACTTTGACGTGCTCATTATCCTCGGAGCAGGCGACCTTGACAACTACGTGCCACAGATTACGGAGATAATAAGCGGCAAGGAGTAAAACATTTTGATGAAGATAGATATAAACATAGACTGGAAACGTACTCTCCTCGTAACGGTGGACGTCATCATAGCCTGCTACCTCGCTATGGTGTTTATCTCATGGCATAAACCCGTGAGCAGCGGGCGCACATGCACCAAGGTACAGATAGACATTGCCGATGAGAACGAGAACGGCTTCCTGAAGTCTGACGACGTAAAGGCACTGCTGGAGAAACACAAGCTGTTCCCGCTGTCGAAAAGTATTCGCAGCATCAGCACCCGCGACATAGAGCAACAGCTCATGCAGATGCCGTTTGTCAAGACCGCGCAGTGCTATATCACCCAGGAGGGCCATGCCCATGTAATCATCACCCAGCGTACGCCGGTGGTGAGGGTGAAGGCAGAGTCCGGCGACGACTATTATATAGACGACAACGGTGGCGTGATGCCCAACTCGCAATATACGAGCGACATGATTATCGTCACAGGCAACATCAACCGCCAATATGCCGTGCATTACATCTACCATTTGGCAAAGCGACTTATGGACGATGACCTGTGGCGCAATCAGATAGAACAGATAAACGTGCTGCCTGACAGCACGATAGAGTTGGTGCCACGCGTAGGCGAGCACATCATCAACATCGGTTCATTACCCCAAGCCGACACGCAGAACAAGCGTAAGACGCTGATAGATGAATACGTGGACAAGCAGATGCAGCGTCTACGACTCTTCTACGAATACGGACTGTGTCACTCAGGCTGGAAGAAATATGAATACATATCCCTTGAGTTCTGCAATCAGATAGTGTGCCGTCGTCGTTCACAGCAACCGGAATCACAGTCAGACGGCAACACCGCGTCGGGAAGCTCCGACAAGGAAGGCACCAAGCCAGAGCAGGGCAACAACGACAGTAAACAAAAACAAGACGACAATAAGGAAAATATTTAAAGAATATGGCAGCAGTAAGGAATTTCATCGTAGCCATAGAACTTGGCTCAACAAAAATCACAGGCATTGCTGGTCAGAAGAGAAATGACGGAAGCATTGCAGTTCTTGCCGTCGTAAGCGAAGATTCCACTCAGTGCATACGCAAGGGTGTTGTCTATAATATCGACAAGACGGTGCAGTGTATCACTAACATCATTCAGCGTCTGCGTTCACAGTTGCATGTGGGCATAAAGCACGTGTTCATAGGTGTGGGTGGCCAGTCCATTCATTCCGTGCGCAACGTCGTTATGAAAGACCTTGAAGAAGGTGTTGCCGTCAGCCCACAGCTTGTGGTAGAAATGATGGACCAAAACCGTGGTATGGAATATCCGGAGATGGAAATCCTCGATGTAGAGCCGCAGGAGTACCGTGCAGACTCACTGTTCCAGTCTGACCCTGTAGGCATACAGTGCTCTCATCTTGAGGGAAATTTCCTTAACATACTGCAAAGCCGTCGCCACTACAACAAACTAATAGATTGTTTTGACAAGGCAGACGTGAAGATTGCCGACATGTATCTTGCACCGTTCGCACTTGCCGATGCCGTACTTACTCCTGTAGAGAAGCGCAGCGGTTGCATGCTTGTTGACCTTGGTGCAGATACCACCACCGTCATGGTTTATCATAAGGAGATAGTGCGCCATATAGCAGTAATACCACTGGGAGCAAACAATATAACCAAGGATATCTGCTCGCTGCATCTGGAAGAGGCAGAGGCAGAGAAACTGAAACTGCAGTATGCATCGGCATATACGCCTGTTGACAAGATAGACCCAACGCTGAGATACGACGTTGACAATGAGCAAAAGATTGACAGCACACACTTCATCGACCTCGTAGAGGCACGTGTGCAGGAGATAATAGCCAATGCATGGAACCAGGTGCCTTCAGACTTCGTTGACAAGCTGATGGGTGGCATCGTCCTTACCGGAGGTGGCTCTAACCTTAGGAACATAGATGAAGCCTTCAGAATGCAGACAAAGATTGAGAAGGTGCGCATTGCCAAGTTCGTTACCATGACGGTGGAGAGCACTAACCCTGCCGTAAACGAGCACAACGGCACCATGAATACAGTGATAGGACTGCTCGCCAAGGGCGACCAGAACTGTTATCAGCCACAGGAAGAGACCAAGCGTCCTGACATGTTCGGCGTTGCGGGAGAGACAGGATCGGAGTATGCATCGCCTGAAGCACCGGTTAGTCCACGTGATGCCAACAGCCTGCCACAGGGCGTAGTCCTCACTCCGAGTGAGAAGGCTGCAGCAGAGAAAGCCGCTGCAGAGCAGGAGGCACGACGTAAGGCAGAGGAAGAGGCAAAGCGCGTAGAGGAAGAACTGGCAGCACAGGCCGCTGAGGAAGAACGCAAAAAGAAAGGCGGGCTTAAATCAAAGGTAATCAAGTTCCTTACCAGTATAACCGAGCCAGGAGAGTAATATAACAAGCAACATTATAGACTATGGATATATTTGATAACTTGGAAAATAATACGGCTATGAACGATAATACACTCGACAATCTAGGAATGAACGGTGATATACTGGACAACCTTGGCATTGTGGACAAGCCGAATAGCATTATAAAGGTCATCGGTGTCGGCGGTGGTGGTGGTAATGCCGTCAACCACATGTATCATGAGGGAATACATGATGTGTCCTTCGTACTCTGTAACACTGACGCTCAGGCACTCAGAGAGTCACCTGTGCCGGTACACATACAGTTGGGCAAGGAAGGACTCGGTGCCGGTAACCGTCCAGAGAGGGCACGTGCGGCTGCAGAGGAAAGCATAGAAGACGTGCAGAGAATGCTCAACGACGGCACTCGCATGACATTCATCACTGCAGGTATGGGCGGCGGCACCGGTACAGGAGCAGCGCCTATCATTGCGCGTGAGTCAAAGAAACTTGACATCCTTACCGTCGGCATAGTCACCATACCGTTCAGGTTTGAGGGCGATATGAAGATAGACCAGGCACTTGACGGCGTAGAAGAGATGTCCAAGAATGTCGATGCACTGCTCGTCATCAACAATGAGCGCCTGCGCCAGATATATGGCGAACTGTCTCTCATTGAGGCATTCAAGAAAGCCGACGACACACTCTCGGTTGCAGCAAAGAGCATAGCCGAGATTATCACTGTGTATGGCAATATGAACCTTGACTTCAACGATGTGCGCACGGTGCTCAAGGAAGGTGGCGTGGCTATCATGTCAACAGGCTATGGCGAAGGCGAAGGCAGGTTGAAGAAAGCCATTGACGATGCCCTGAACTCTCCGTTGCTTAACGACAACGATGTATTCAAGTCAAAGAAGATATTGATATTCATATCCTTCAACAGCGATAACAGCAATCGTGGCTTGATGATTGAGGAGATGAACGACCTCAACGACTTCATGTCGAAGTTCGACAAGCGCTACGAGCTGAAGTGGGGCTACGGTACCAATCCTTCACTTGGCGACAAGATCAAGGTCACCATCCTTGCCACAGGCTTCGGCTTGAGCGATATAAACGAGGAAATGGCAAATCGTGCAAAGCAAACCGCCATCGAGGATATTGCCAAGATAGCGGAGGAAGAGGAACTGAAGGCAAAGGCAGCAGCGCGCCGCGGACGTTACTATGGTAAAGAGGCACAGAATGCACCGCAGAAGCGCCGTCCTAACATATATTACTTCTCTGCTGCCGACCTCGACAACGAAGACCTCATACTGGCTGTGGAGGATACACCTACATACGGACGCCTGCGCCAGACACTTGAGGAAATTACGCGACTCTCTGTTGACTATCATAAGAATGAGGAGGAAAACGCAGAGCAAGGTAAGGACGACAATAGCGGGGTGATAAAGTTTAGCTAAAGAATTGAAGGATAGACTCACTGATGATGAACTGGCAAAGACTCATATCAAACAAAAGGCTGGGGCAGGAACTGCGCCATACGGAACGACGCGATGAGCGCACAGAGTTCAAGCGCGACTACGACCGACTTATATTCTCGGCTCCGTTCCGTCGTCTGCAAAACAAGACGCAGGTATTCCCGTTGCCAGGCTCGGTATTCGTGCATAACCGCCTTACCCATTCCCTTGAGGTGGCAAGCGTGGGTATGTCACTGGGTAATGATATTGCGCGCGACATAGTGAGCCGTAATCCCGAGAATGCCGGTACGTTGATAGAGGAACTGGGCACCATCGTGTCATCGGCATGCCTTGCACACGACTTGGGCAACCCACCGTTCGGACACTCCGGTGAGAAAGCCATACAGACATTTTTCTCTGAGGGCGACGGTCAGAAGCTCAAGGACAAGCTGAAACCCGAACTCTGGAACGACCTTATACACTTTGAAGGTAATGCCAATGCCTTCAGGCTCCTTACCCACCGTTACAGCGGAAGGCGTGAGGGCGGTTTCGTAATGACCTATTCAATGCTTGCCAGCATAGTGAAATATCCATTTGCCTCAAGCTATGCAGGCACACCGGCAGTGGGAGGAAAGGAGAAATTCGGATTCTTCAATACCGAGGCAGAGACCTTCCGCAAGGTGGCAGACGACCTCGGCATGGTGAAACTGTCTGCCGATGACGAGCCGTTGCGCTATGCAAGGCATCCGCTGGTATATCTGGTTGAGGCTGCCGATGATATATGCTATGAGATAATGGATATAGAGGATGCCCACAAGCTGAAACTCGTTTCCTATGAGGAAACATGCGAGCTGTTCCTCGGTTTCTTTGACGAAGACACGCGTCGCAGCATACTCAACCGTATAAAGGCAGAGAACATTCAGGATCGCAATGAGCAGGTGGTGTATATGCGTGCCTGTGTCATCGGAATACTTGAAAACAAGTGTGTTGACGCATTCCTTGCCCATGAGGAAGAGATACTCGCAGGCACCTTTAAGGGTAGCCTTATAAAGCATGTTGACGAGCGCCAGCGCAAGGCATACGAGAAGTGCGTGGAGATAGCCTATGGCAAGATATACCATTCAAAGCCGGTGCTCGATATAGAGCTTGCCGGTTACAAGCTGATGGAGACGCTGCTGAAGCAGATGGTTGATGCCATAATGAGCCCTGACCGCTTCTACTCGCAGCAGCTCCTGCGCAGGGTAAGCAGTCAGTATGAGATAGATGCCCCGGACCTTGACACGCGCGTCATGGCTGTCGTCGACTTTATCTCTGGCATGACGGATGTCTTTGCACTCGATTTCTATCAGAAAATCAATGGTACCTCGCTGCCTATAGTTTAGTTAAAGTATTCTTATATCCGGCATGCACGTTAGTGCCCATCACCCATGCACCTACGTGGTGCAATAAAAGCCTTGGCTAAGGTGGTGGTTTGCGTAATCCGCCTTAAGCGCCTGGCGGAAGAATTCAAGACTCTCTCAACCTTACAATGAATTTACTAACATCACTATACTCTTTTCGTAAAAGTGACCGCGATGCGGTCATCATCATTATATTGGTTATTGTAATAGCCGTCGTATTGTTACCATTCGTGTCCGACATGGACGATGGTAAGCAACAGGGCCGTTACGACCGTAATGGCCGTAACGGCTCTGCTGTATATAACAATGCAAGGTATTTCGCGCAGCCAGGCAGCAATGACGGTTCCGCACCGGCACAGGCGCAGTGCGAACTGTTTGCCTTCGATCCTAATACCGCCGACAGCACGCAGTTTTTGCGTCTGGGACTGCAGCCGTGGCAGGTGCGCAACATATACAAGTATCGCAGTCGTGGTGGGCGCTACCGTAAGAAGAGCGACTTCGCACGCCTTTACGGACTCACGCTCGAGAAATACCGTCAGTTGGAGCCATATATCGTAATAGGCAAAGAGGTCATGGCGGCAGACGTCATTCCCCAGACAGCCTACGCTTCGTCTCCGCGCAACGGACAGGCAGCGATGCCGCAACAGGCTCCTACGCAGGCTCCGTCGGCATACAGGTATTCAAAACTGCAGCACGGTGAGACCGTTGACATCAATACTGCCGATACTACCGAACTGAAGCGCATCCCTGCCATAGGGTCATACTATGCCCGCAGGATAGTGGAGCTGCGCCAAAGGCGACAGACATTCACCTCGCCAGAGGAGCTCCTTACCATACGCAATTTCCCGGAAACGGCACTGACGTATATGAGAGCCTCGCAGAACTTTGCAAAGATTCACGTAAACACTATGTCGCAGAAGCAACTTGCAGCCCATCCGCTGCTCAACTATACGCAGGCACGCGACATCTTCAACCTGCGTCGCACCTCTGGTCCGCTACGTGCACTGAAAGACCTCTCTGTCCTGCCGTCCATAACGCAGGACCATCTGCGTCGCCTTGCCACATTCATTGTCTTCGAGTAGGTGCAGGTGTCATGGCATAGGGCACTATACAGCGATGCTTTACTGCCTATGCCGCCATATCCATTCATTTGTTTCGTATTTAACTCGCGAAATTTTCCCGTCGAAATCACGAAACTCAATTTTGCTCTGAAAATCGGCAAAAATGCGACTGTTGAGTAAAGCTCTGTAATACAGGACAATACACGACATCGGTATTTCGCAGCAATCATCCCGATTTGTAATATGATAGCTTTTACCATGTAAAGTGATAGCTTTCGCGGTGTGAAAGCTATCATTTTATGGCGAAAAAAGGCAAAAAAGCGAGGCTGAACGATATTATATTACAGAGAAATCGCCCAAAAACACGTTGCTGCATAAGTTCCGCACAGATTATCTTCCTCTATTTTGCGTTTTTAGGCATGGTTCCATTTGTTCGCAAAATACACCCCCTTAATTCTTCACTCTTCATCCATGCCTATGTATTCATCGATGTTATAGCGTGGACGATTCTTGACTTCCTTGTAGATCTTACCTATGTATTCACCGACAATTCCGAGTGCTATGAGCAGACATCCCGTGCAGAACCATACGGAAACCATGAGTGACGACCAGCCTGGTACGGCATGGTCGGAATACCATGCCCACAGCACCCATGCCAATATGCCTATGGAGATAATCAGAAATACCCCTCCCATAAATAGAATGGCATGTATAAGGCTTGATGAAAAACTGGTAATACCATCGAAAGCCAGGGAAACCATGCGTGTAAGCCCGTAGTGCGTTTCACCGGCGGTACGTGGACGACGGTCATATTTCACCGTTGCAGAATCGTAGCCCAGCATCGGTATTATGCCACGCAGGTAGAGATTACGCTCATTATATCGCAGCAGCTGTCCCACGGCACGGCGCGAAAGCAGTCGAAAGTCGGCGCTGTTGTAAACAGTCTTTACTCCAAGACGCTGCATAAGTTTATAGAAACCCTTCGCCGTGGTGCGTTTCCACAAAGTGTCAGTGTTGCGAGACGCACGTACGCCATAGACGACGTCATGGCCGCTATGGTAGTTTTTCACCATGTCGGATATGCACTGTTCGTCATCTTGCAAATCAGCATCAATGCACACCATCATGTCAACGCTTTTATCGGCATATGTTGTAGCATAGCCGGCCATGAGGGCATTCTGGTGGCCGGCATTGACGGCAAGGCTCACACCATGCACGTGTTTATCAGCAGTGCTCAGCGACTGTATGATATCCCATGTGCTGTCGGTGCTGCCGTCATTGACGAGCAGCAGGTAGCTGTCTTCCGTCACGAGCTGTTTTTGCGTCATCTTTGCAAGCAGAGCCAGCAGTGTGGATGCACTATCTTGCAATATGCATTCTTCGTTATAGCATGGAACTATTATGGCGAGTTTCTTTATTTCAGTGGATTTCATTATTTTATTTTGTGTTTATGCGATTACCTATAAGCTTATTTTATGACGTAGAATTCATAAATTACCAAATTGTCTAACTTCCCCATATACATAGAATTATTCATAAGTTCCTTACTATAGGGTCTTTCTCCATTCGTATAACTTGATACGGCAATACCACCGAATCGCGACTTAGTTCCAATCAACCCGCCTTTTTTTGTATGCCATACAACGATGTCACCACTATGTAACTTATCATTGACCGTTAATGTGTCGCGCACATGATATGTCACATCCTCGACAATATGAGGCACTAAGATTGAAAGTTGAATATGGCTTTCTTGCACTAGATAAACATGATTTTTCTTATTGTTTAATAATGTGAACACTGCTTCTTTTTCTCGTAGATTCTTAATATTATACCTAAATACCGGCCACATTACAAATATACATATTACAAGTGATGCCACAAAAATAAGCCGGTGACGATTCTGTACCATGCCAATAATGGCAGGAATGACTAGTGTCACAAGAGGCGTTGCCGATACCATATAGCGATTTTCCAAATAAGGAGCTACACACATAACCACTACTGTATATAATACTGCTGGCAACACGATCCATGGGATATTCCACTTTTCATGTCTGTGTAATACGAATATAATCGCCAATAGCGGAATTATCGGCAGACATATTGTAAATCTGCCTATTAACCATCCCCAATGTAATATGGAATCACCCAAATGCATCATTACATCAATGATTCCACCACCGAATTTATTGTCTATGCGTTGGTCACCACCGAAGCCAAGGAAGTAACTTTGGTACAGGCAATAGCATATTAACAGGGAAAACACTGCCGTACCAATGAAGTAAGGCAATCCTACTCTCAGCTTGTCGTGTCTGTACGTCTCCCACAAAAGGAAAGCACCTAAGATGCACACCAGGATAACCATGAAATAGCCTGTCCACAACACGCCTGCTAAAGCAAATGAAGTGATGACGAAGTTCTTTACATTGTATCTCCACGTTCCACGGTTCATGGAGCGCACCACGTGCGTAAGCCAAAGAGCAAGTAATAATACCATGAGTGTCTGCAACTCGTAAGGGCGTATATACAGAGTGTTAGACACTCCGCCTGCCATAAATGCAAAACAGACCAATCCTGTGAATACCAGTAAAGGCTTGTTGCGCCAATAGACAAGCAACAGACATAGGAACAATGCAAACTCCAATACGTAAAACAGCATGTTCAGCAATATACCACGCATCTGAATGGTGCTAATGTCCGTAGTGTCGCTGCCAACAAAGAATATGCGGAGGAGCGAATAGTAAAAGTTTGTATGGTTATAGTCATAAACATTGTGCCACATATAGCGCAGGTCGTGTAACACTCCCTTTGCCCTCGTATCGTGAAAAAAGAAAAGGCTTTTCAGTTCTTTACCTGTGATATCCATGTTTGTGGGTATCTGTACGTCAGGAGAGTAGTAGGCTCCGTCACACTCCGCGATGCTGAACGATGCGACCTCGTCAATATGCATTCCCTCCTTTTGTGTGGCCCAGTAAAATCGGATGGCCAAACTTGATACAAGTATAGCCATTACTGCAATTGTACGCCACATGTTACCTCTGAAAAAGCTGTAGTAAAACATTGAATACTGTCTGATTATCTTGGTTCCTGAAAGATGATTCCTGATTTTGCGTCGCAAAGGTAATAAAAATTTTCAGAAAGAACAATTTTTCTTGCAAAAAAATGTCGTATGGGCTGAATGTTTATTTATGTACGCGCGAAGGGTGTGACATCTGTTGCAGAGTTTCTGTAGATTCGCATGGATAAGGAATTGACCCTGTTAAACATTTCATAATTCACATATAGTTAGATTGCTTTGCATGGTAATAATCAGTGAAATTATTTATCAGTAGAGCGCTGTGTAATCTGTGGTTCTTGTTTCTACTCCCAAATAAAAAGCGGTGAGCAATAATATTGCTCACCGCTTTTTAACTGTCGGGGTGACCAGACTCGAACTGGCGACCACTTCGTCCCGAACGAAGTACGCTACCAACTGCGCTACACCCCGATAGGAATCGTCAAACAATGTTTAGATGCTGAAAATGTTTTTTTAAAAGCAATTTTGTACGTTTGACAATGCAAAATTACTACTTTTTTCGTAAAAATGCAAGGAAAACATAAAAAAGTTTCAAAAAAATTTGGAGGTTTCAAAAAAAAGCAGTACCTTTGCACTCGCAATCAAGGGAAGTGCACTTAATCAGGGGTGGTAAAAGGCTGTGTACGGAACTTTTTTGCAAATGGTGCCATAGCTCAGTTGGTAGAGCAAAGGACTGAAAATCCTTGTGTCACTGGTTCGATTCCCGTTGGCACCACAAAAGGCGAAGATGCTTATGCTTCTTCGCTTTTTTGTGTCTGTTTACATATATATTTCTTTTGAGTTATCATAGGCTGGGCGGAAGTATTTCACCGTTATTGTAAAAAATGGCAGTGAAATTTGCCTATATCAAGAAAAGTTTGTATTTTTGTATGAAATTTTATGCTTCATTTTCCTAAGTAGAACAGGAAATCGAACGTAATTCGTTTTACCTCAGAATGTTATGTGCGTTCTGGGGAATAAGTGTGTGCTTTCTTGTAATAGTCGCATGGTGCAACTGCTCAATCTTCAGCGTATAACTCAATGCCATAAAGACGAGTATATGGCAGCCGTGGACCGTGTAATGTCGTCAGGATGGTTTCTGCAAGGAGAGGAAACACGTAGCTTCGAGGCAGAATATGCACGATATGTAGGTACCAGCCATTGTGTGGCAGTGGCTAACGGGCTGGATGCACTGCGCCTCATACTCCTTGGATATAAAGAGATAGGAGTGCTGCATGATGGCGATGAGGTGATAGTGCCGGCAAACACGTATATAGCTACTATACTTGCTATTACGGAAAGTAATCTGAAGCCGGTACTTGTGGAACCTATATGGGAAAGCCTTGTGATAGACTCTTCAAAGATAGAGGCTGCATTGACACCGCGTACGCGTGCGGTGATGACCGTACATCTCTATGGAAGGTTGGCATACAGCGAGCAGATGGCGGAGATATGCAGCCGTAACAACCTGCTATTGCTGGAAGACTGTGCGCAGAGTCATGGATGCCAGTGGCAAGGCAGGAAGACGGGCTCGCTCGGCAATGCGGCGGCACACAGCTTCTATCCAGGCAAAAACCTTGGAGCCTTTGGTGATGCCGGAGCTGTAACCACGGATGACGAACAACTTGCCGATGTAGTAAGAACTTTGGCAAACTACGGCAGTAATAAGAAATATGTGTTCATATTAGAAGGCATAAACAGCAGAATGTCAGAGATGGATGCTGCAGTGTTGAGGGTAAAGCTGCGCTATCTTGATGAAGACAATGCGCGCCGTAGGCAGGTAGCTGGGTATTATTATGCCAATATCAGCAATCCACAGCTCACCCTCCCTGCGCGAATAAGCAAAGAGGAAAATGTCTATCATCAGTTTCCGGTATTCTGCGAGCGTAGGGATGAACTGCAGGCACACCTCGCCAGTCATGGCATACAGACCATGATACACTACCCCATACCACCTCACAAACAGGAATGCTATAGCCAGTGGAACTCCCTCACGTATCCGGTAACGGAGCGTATCCATGCCCAGGAGCTCTCCCTGCCCATGAGCCAGGTGGTGACAGAAGTAGAAACCGAGGAGGTAGTGAAAGCTGTTAATGGGTTTAGGATATAATCGGTAAGTAGGTGTACATAATTATCTTTACAATCCTTGCATCACCTGACGATGCATCTTCAGCATCTGCTAACGGTTGAGTAGGAGTCACTACACGCCCTTATATCATGCAACATTATTTCAAGTGTAAAACAAGTAGAAAGATGAAAAGAAAAATATACATAGATGTAATCAAGACTATTGCTATATTCCAAGTAGTGTTATTTCATTGTCATTTATTTGATGATAATTTATTTATAGCAGCAGTTATTAGCATACCTTGCCCGTTGTTCTTTGCTATTAACGGAGGTTTGTTGTTGTCTAAAAACAGAGGATATGATTATTATGTGCCGAAAATCCTTAAAATATTATTTCTTATATTGTTTTGGGGAATAGTGTCAAATCTGCTACGTATATTAATAATCTATCCAGAACCATATTCCATTAAGCAGTGTCTCTTAGATGTATGGAATCTACGTATGGGATTTTGCCATCATTTATGGTTCCTTGAAACAATGGTTATCTTGTATATGTTATATCCATTGTTGGAAACGATTACTAGGGAAAAGAAAATATTATGGATATCATTCATTCTCATTAGTTGTTTTACTTTTATGGGGATAAAGAGTTTATTTAAGCCTTTCAATCCAATACAAGGATGGAATTTTAATTGGGCGTTGGCTTATGCTGTGGGGGGCTATGTATTATTACAAATAAGGCTCAAAAACAAGTGGATTCCTTTTTTTACATTTTGCATTGCAATTTTGGCACAGACACTGTATAACCATTATAACAATTTTGACGACAAGGCATTTGCCGGGCAAAAGAGTCCATTTATTCTTGTTGCTACGCTTAGTTTAATTAAATTCTTTTCTATGATAGACTGGAGAGAGTGTGCTATTATTAAATTCATTTCAGCTAATTCGATGGGTATATATCTAATTCATTGGAGTATGTCAGTTTATGTGATGGCACAAAATTATACTACACCATTTAGATATCTTACGCCAATTCTTATCATTATCGTTAGTAGCGCTATTTGTTGGTTGATGAATAAAAACAAGATAACCAGAACATTAATCCATTTGAATTAATTGATTCAAGTTCCTCTCAACTTCTTGAGATTTCAGGAGTTTCTTTGTATATCGAGTGAAGGAGTCAAAAGTTAAGGCATTAGTATTGTGGTTCAGCTTTTAGTAGACCTCTATTAGAAATGAGAGATTGACTTAGCATTGTCTTCGCTCGGCCCTATAGGATGTTTGCATAGCGATTTCTTAACTACTGAACTACAAGCGAAACCTAAATAAGATTTTTTGAAATAGTTTTGACTCAAAGTATTGTTTGAAAAAGAACAAAAAAAGGTACAATATGACAGAAGAAATGACAAGTCGAAAGATATTTGCAGGGGTGGGATGGTCTACCATATCAACCATTACAAATGGACTCGTGCAAATACTGAGACTTAGCATTTTATCTAGATTTCTGGAGAAATCAGATTTTGGTATAGTAGCTTTACTGACGCTTACGTTGGGATTAGTACAATTGTTCTCAGATTTAGGCTTTTCTTCGGCAATAATGTCGCAGAAGAACCTCGAAAAACAAGATTTCATTAGTCTTTTTGAGATTCAGTTTCTTATATATAATTTTGCTCTGATATCGCTGTCATTATCGTCATCACTAATTGCCTCTTATTATTCAAACGACGCTATAGGCGTGATGTTACCGATAGTTTTATTAGAATTGTTTTTCATTAGCATAGGTCGGTTATATGAAACGGTATTACAGAAAGAAATGAGATTTAAAACAATTGCCATACGCAATATCGTATCAGCATTTCTCTCCTTACCTTTAGCTGTTGTATTGGCGAAAAACTCTTACGGTGCATATAGCCTTATATTGTCTACTCTCGCACATGCTATAATAATTAATCTTTGGAACTTTGTTGCCGGGCAGACTACCTACAGGTTTAGGCTGCAAAGGATAGATCTCAAAAGGACAAGAGGCTTAATGAAAGTAGGAGGCTTTCAGATGGGTACTCAGATTATGGATTTCTTTTCGTCCAAGATTGATATAATAATTATTGGCTTTTATTTTGATGTTGCAGAATTAGGTTTATATAACTTGGCAAAAGAAATTGTTGTGAAGTTTACAATGATAATAAATGCAGTTGTTAACAAAGTGCTATTACCCGTATTGACTGCTTTACAAGATGACCTTTATAAACTTAGGGAAATGTTTTGTAAGCTTATACGTAAAGTGTCGTTGGTCAATGCTGCGACAACGAGTTTTGTATTTGTATTTGCAGATGCTATAGTATATTGGTTTTACGGAGAGAAATTCATGGATGCAACTTTCATCGTTAGAATGACAGCCGTATGTGGCTTTCTAGGACTAACTTGTATGCCAAATGGACTTTTGGCTATATCTATAAAAAAAACAGATGTTACTTTTTTGTACACAACGATAAAAACGATTGTGACAATACCTATATTGTTTTTGTTTGGTTGGATTTCTATGAATATTACATTAGGATGTATACTTGTTATAAGTATTTTAGGTTTCTTCCTTAACTGGTATATGTTACTAAAAAACACTATATTGTTGAGGCTAAGTGATTATCTAAGCTTGTTTAGGTCAAGTGCCTCTTTATTTGCTATAGTATCGATGACATTGACTCCTATATGGTGGGTTTATGGGGATTATCATAATTTGATATATCTTCTCCCCTTCGCTTTTATGTATGTATGTTGTGTGCTAGTTACTATGTTTATTACGAAAGAAGTGACTATATATGAGTTTAAGCGATTTTTCACACGGAAATGAACTTCTTGGATGATAGACATTCTGCGAAAGAAACTGTTTTCGTCGTAATTTATGTCTACAGTATAAAAACTAATAGCTATCATTGGTAACGCAATTTATTAGGTTGATAAAATAAATTCTATGGAGTTAGTACAGCAACCGCTTTACGTCTTTTCTAACTTGTTATTATATCTTTTTATGCTCTTCTTAGCATATCGAGGTATCATGAATAGGGATGGTGAAAAGTTTCGATATATATTGGCTGTGTTCTTGATGCTTTTGTTTTGCGAATATGCCTTTTGGGGAGGTGACTATTTCTACTATATAAGCGAATTCAAAGAAGCGCGGTTGGGGGCGAGAGTAAATCTTGAGCCTTTTTATTATATGATTGCTAATAATTTTACGTCATATGAAAGTATTCGCCTAATTATATGGGGAATGGCCCTTTTTCTATTATTATTGGCATTTAGAATTATCGAAAAGAAATCGGAATATCTGACATATGTGTATATTTCCACTTATTTTATATGGTTTACATATGCAAGAGCTTCTCTTGCAATGGCAGCAATAATACTTGGAACTACTTTGTTAGCTCATAGCAATAGAAAATTGCTATTTTTGCAAATGTTAGGTTTAGGCTTACTTGTACTTTCTATTAATTTTCATAAATCTGCCACATTTGGAATAGTGATGGGTATCTCTGCCATTGCATCATACCGTTTGGGGAAATGGGCCTTTTTATTCTTGATACTTATAGGTACTACTATTATGTATTGGTTTTTGGGGGGCATAGATCTCATGGATATTGCAGAGTTTCAGGAGGAACGTATGGAATATACAATAGGTGTGGCGCAAAGCTATCTTGAAGGAGAAGAACGTAGCATGGGTTATGGGGAATTGGTTGAGAAAGTATCATTCCATATTTCTGTGTATATGATTGCCATATTATATCTGATGTCTGTATTTGATGAAAATAACAGAAAATTTCCGAAATATGCAAGGATTTTTGGAAGTGGTGCTTTCTGGACGGCCTTATCTTCTTCCGTTTTTTTGCTTGATTTTAATTATAATTATAATACACTTGAATTGTATGAAAGATTTACAATGTATGCTCTGATACCTGGTTCAATATTCTTATGGAAGTTATATGACATAGGTTATAAAAGGAAATATACAATAGCGACTCTCGTCATAGCAATATTCAGTTCATTATATACTCTTTCTTATACTTATTATTGCTCTTTATTCAACTAACTAGATGAACAAGAAAGAAAAAATATTTGTAATAGGTTGTGGAAACCCTTATGACAGGAAAGGATTGTTCAACGCAATGTTAGGAAGAACTCGCATGCTTCTGAAAAACGATGAGTATAATGTAGAGTTTTACTTAATAGGTGATTATGAACCTTGGTTAGTTAGAAAACTTCGTGGAACTCCTAAAAGAGAAAGGATAGAGAGTGTTATTGTTGACGGAGTAAGGATAAAGATGCTATGGTTCACATACTCTATTCTTGACTATATCTGCCATATTAAATTACATGGAAGAGCATATTTCAAGGAGCATTTCCTCAAAAAACAACACATTCACTTAAAAGATGCTGATTTCATTATTGCCCATTCGCAGGATGCGGGGTACGTAGCTATGAATGCAAAGAAACGATATGGGATACCATTTAGCGTCACCTGGCATGGCTCCGATATACATACGGCTCCATGGAATAGTTGTTCTGAGAGAAAAAAAATAACAGAAATAATAAAGTCTGCTGATATTAATTATTTTGTCAGTAATGCATTATGTGAACTTTCAGATAAACTTGTCAGAACAAACAACAAAAAAGTACTGCATAATGGGTGTGACCGTCGTTTTATAAAATACAATGACAGTGAGCGTCAAAGGCTGAGAGATGAGTTTCATGTTTCAGATAAGATCGTATTATCATTTGCGGGAAATCTTATTGATATAAAAAATGTCTTGTTGATACCGCAGATATTTGAAATAGTGCATAAACACATAGACAATACTGTGCTATGGATTTTTGGAAGTGGAAAACTCAGATGTCAACTTGAGGAATCTTCTAAAAAGCTCCCTGTTGTATTTTGGGGGGATAAATCACCTAATAAAATGCCCATTTTTTTGAATTGTACGGACCTTTTATTGTTGCCAAGCAAAAAAGAGGGACTGCCACTTGTTCTTGTTGAGGCATTAAATTGTGGTTGTAAGGTTGTGGGTTCAAATGTCGGAGGAATAAAAGAGGTAATTGGAGAGAAAAACGTAGTTGACTATCCTTCTGATAATTTTGTGGAGAATTTTGCTGTAAAAGTTGTTGAACGACTTAGGACGAGTGATCCAATGGATGAACAATCAATAAATGATGAATTCAGTTGGGAACATGCCTACAGTATAGAGTATTCAGACATAAAAAAAATCATTTGATACTTGTCGTATAGTTTCGTATAATTATGAATAATAGACCCAAAGTTAGTGTTGTTGTCCCAATCTATAAGGTTGAAGCATTCATGGAACGATGTGCCAGAAGTCTTTTTGAGCAAACATTAGATGATATTGAGTATTTGTTCATTGATGATGCGTCTCCTGATAGAAGTGTTGAAATACTTCTTCGAATATTAGAAGAATATCCACATAGAAAAGAACAGGTGAAAATACATCACATGGATAGGAATAGCGGGCAAGCTATTGTAAGACAATGGGGCATACAGAATTCTTCTGGTGAATATATTATCCATTGTGATTCTGATGATTGGGTTGAAAAAGATGCTTATGAGAATTTGTATCTCTATGCCATATCTAACAAGTGTGATATAGTGCTACATGATTACTTCATGTCTGATGGAGCAGAAAAAAAAGTTGTCAATTTAAATTTCCCAGACGTTGAAAAGAAAAGTGTTATCTCGACAATTATTTCTGGTGCAGAGAGAGGCAGTCTGTGTATGGCATTAGTAAAGAGGGAAATTTATTTTAAAGAGGAAATGCTTTTCCCTGTCGGTGATATGACAGAAGATAGTACTTTGCTTATACAAATGCTTTGGTTGGCGGATAATATTAAACATCTTCCTAAACCATATTATAATTATTATCGTAATGCTTCTTCTACTACAAACAGTCTTTCCGTAGCATCCTGTGAAAAAAAATTTAAAGACTGCTGTAATAACACCAAGTTAATAGAGGAGTTTTTAAATGAACACTGCTGTACTTTATTCAAAGAAGATATTTTAATCAGGAAATTATTAAATATCAATTTACTTTTACCTGCCATTTACAAACTTCCCTATTATTTGAAATGGAGATACACATATCCTAATATTTTTAGCCAAATATTAAGATCAAAGCGTCTATCGTGGGCCGTAAAAGGTAAGATTATATTAGCATATTTTGGTTTTTACCCTGTATATCATTTTTTTAAAGGCTACAAATTCGCTAAGTAATATAATACAAGAAAGTCATTTCGTATATCTAATATTTTTTGATATATGGTAATAAAGGGAAAAAATATTTCAATAGTAAAAATATTCTTTTTAATTTTATACTATGGTTTTGCCCGACATCTTCCAAGCAGTAATTCTTGTTGGGAAATAGGCGGAATAATACGTAGATTCGTTTGCAGACATATTTTTAAGAAATGTGGTAAGAATGTAAATATAGAGCGAAAGGCGTGGTTCGCAAGCGGTACTGAAATAGAGATAGGAGACAATAGCGGTATTGGAATTAATGCTCATATACCCAATGGAACTATAATAGGTGACAATGTTATGATGGGCCCAAATTGTTTTATATTGGATATAAATCACAATTACCACAATGCTAATATTCCAATGTCGCTCCAAGGGTTTCAAAAGAAGAAAATAACAAAAATTGGTAATGATGTTTGGATAGGGAGAGATGTTTTTATCACTCCCGGTAGGATAATATCTGATCATAGCATTATAGCAGCAAGATGTGTGTTATGTAAGGATTTTCCTGAATATTCCATCATTGGTGGTAATCCGTCAAAAGTAATACGTGATAGAAGAAATTCTTAAAATCAGACATAGGAAACTTTAAAATACGAAAAAATATGAAAGATATAAAAATTTGTGTAATTGGTCTCGGATATGTAGGCCTTCCTTTAGCAAGACTATTCTCCACCAAATATCCGACCGTAGGCTTTGATATGAATCAAAGCCGAGTTAATGAACTGATGACTGGTCATGACTGTACAGGTGAGGTAAACGACAAGATGCTACAGGAAGCGATAAAACGCAAACATCTAATATGCACTACAGATTTAGAGGAAATCAGAAAATGTAATTTCTATGTCGTTGCTGTGCCTACACCTGTTGATGAAAATAACCGTCCAGACTTATGTCCGCTTTGGGGAGCCAGTGAGACGGTTGGCAAGGTTATCAGTAAGGGGGATGTGGTGGTATATGAATCTACCGTATATCCAGGAGTAACCGAAGAAGAGTGCATACCAGTGGTTGAGAGAGTCAGTGGTTTAGTGTATAACCAGGATTTTTTTGCAGGCTATTCGCCAGAGCGAATCAATCCAGGAGATAAGGAACACACAGTGGAGAAAATACGCAAGGTCACCTCAGGCTCTACGCCAGAAGTGGCAAACCTCGTTGATGATATTTATAACAGTGTGTTAGTCAATGGCACACATAAGGCTCCGTCAATCAAAGTGGCAGAAGCATCTAAAATAATAGAGAATTCACAACGTGATGTGAACATAGCATTCATGAATGAACTGGCAAAGATCTTCAATGCCATGAATATCGATACACAGGATGTTATAGAAGCGGCTGCTACGAAATGGAATTTCATTAAATTGAAACCTGGACTCGTTGGAGGGCATTGTATATCAGTGGATCCATATTACCTTATTCAAAAAGCCCAGGTATATGGTGTCCTTCCGCGCGTAATGTTCGCCGCACGTCGCCTGAATGACGGTATGGGCGAATATGTGGCTGAACAAGTTATAAAATGCATGAACAAGAAGGGGATATTGGTTAAGGATGCCAGAATCCTTATATTGGGTATAACGTTTAAAGAGAATTGTCCCGACATCCGTAATACGAAAATTGTTGATATATACTCAACTTTGTCAGAGTACACAACGAACATAACAGTCTATGACCCCTGGGCAGATATAGAGACAGTAAAAAGAGAATATAATATAGATGTAACTAATGTACTGTCAGAATCGGATAAATACAATGCTGTGGTGTTAGGCGTGGCACATAGTTGTTTCTCTGATTTAGATATTAAGTCTCTTGTTGAGAATAACGGAATCGTGTATGATGTCAAGGGGGTGTTACCACGCGATATTATTGACGGAAGGTTGTAATTTACATGAGATGTTTTTATGTTTCCCCTCATAAAATATTTCGTCTACTGCCACAAACAGAAGATAAGTATATACTAACAAAATATTATCAACAAAAACTTGTGTTCTATTTATGTTGACGACAATCCTTGCTATTGGCAACAATTATTAAATGAAGTTAGCATTTCTGATATCTACTCATACTGATGTTCAACAACTGCAGAGACTTGTCTGTGCATTGCCTGATGAGTCAGTATTCTTCTTGCATGTAGACAAAAAGTCTGATATAAACATTTTTAAGCTGGCCTTTTTAGATGATGGTAGGATGAAGTTTATAGACCACAGGGTAAATGTGCGTTGGGGAAGCATCAATGAGGTTGAATATCAGATGGAGTTGGTACGTGCGGCACTTGAGTATGGTGAGCAGTTTGAACGCCTGATAACCATTAGTGGAATGGATTATCCTGTATGGAGTAAAGAACAGATTGTACAGTTCTTTGAAAAGGATAGGAAGAAAGAATACTTGGCAGCTATAGACGTGTCTTTTCCTTGGAGAATGTCTGCCATTTATCAACAATATTTCTTTTGGATACATAAGCCAAAAAGCGGATGGGAATATTATGTTACGAGGGCATTTGGGCGTGCCTTGAAAATGCTTGGCATTAAGAAACCTCTGTGTAAGAAGATTGGAGACAAGACCTATAAACTGTATAAAGGCGCGGCATGGTGGGCGATAACACCAAAATTAGCTAAAGTGATACTGCATGAGTGGGACACAAACGAGAAACTTAAGGATTGGTTGAAGTGGTGTATGTGCCCTGCAGAACTATTTGCACAGACCGTAGTGCTGAATGAAGAGACGTGGAAGGAGAAGTGTATGCTTGACAATGAGAAGTATAGTTTGCCTATGCACACACCTTTAACTTATGTTACATGGATGAATGAGGAGATAAAGACTCTCGACGAGAGTGATTACGACAAAATAATACAAAGTAATAAAATGTTTTGTCGCAAGGTAGCATCGGGTAAGAGTGATGGCCTTATAGAGTTGATAACTAAGAAAGAAATGAGGTAAATATGTCAGACGTAAAGATAGATTTATCCAAGACCAAGGGAGAACTGAGTTTTGCAAATAAAGTTTTGCGATTCATTTGGCAGATAACGTGGTGTTTGTGTACGGGATTACTTCCAAGGAGTTTTGGCGCAGGTTGGAAAAGAACTTTGTTGAGATTATTTGGCGCTAAGATTGCCAGCACAGCAAAAATATATACTGGTGTAAAGATATATTATCCCAAGAATCTGGTAATGGAAGAGCATTCCACTATAGCAGAGGATGTGAGAATATATAATGTAGCGCCTGTGCATATAGGAGCAAATTCTATAATTTCGCAAGGAGCATATCTATGTACATCAAGTCATGATATATCTGATGCTATGAACTCATTGGTGTATGCATCAATACATATAGAAGATCAGTGTTGGATAGCTACAGATGCCTTTGTTGGTATGGGGGTAACCATAGGCCAAGGAGCCGTGGTCGGTGCTAGGGCGGCAGTATTTAAAGATGTGGAGCCTTGGAAAGTCGTTGGAGGGAATCCTGCTAGGGTTATCAAAGATAGAGTAGTAAAATAGTCAATGAAGAACAAATCTGATGAAACTTTGTCTGATATATAACTTCGCTCAGCATTACCGTGCAAACATATTCAAACTCATCAGCGAGGAGTTTGATTGTGATTTTGTGTTTGGTAATACAATGGGAGATGTCAAGAAAATGGATTATTCCCTATTGAGAGGAAAGGTCTCGGAGGTTAAGCTACGTTCAATAATAAGAGGTTGGACCTGGCAGTCTAAGGTTATTCCACAATTATTTAAGAAATATGACAGTTATATCTTGTTAGGAGAAACACGTAGTGTAAGTGCGTGGATGTTCTGTCTGATGCAGAGGATGTTGTTTCCAAAGAAGAAGGTGTACTTTTGGACACATGGTTGGTATGGTAAGGAATCACGTCTTGAAGTTCTGATAAAGAAGGTCTTTTTACGTCTGCCAAATGGAGGGTTATTTCTTTATGGCAATTTTGCAAGAAACTTAATGATAAAGGAAGGCTTCGCTCAGGAGAGACTGTATGTAATACATAATTCCTTGGCATATGACAAACAAGTGAAATTAAGGCAGCAGACGACAAGCAGTTCGATATATACTGAACATTTCAACAACCATAATTACAATCTTTTCTTTGTAGGAAGACTTACTCCTGAGAAAAGGATAGATTTAGCGCTAAAAGCATTAGGAAGACTTTTAGAACAAGGAAGAAAATATAATCTTACCATAATAGGAAATGGGGAGACAAAGAAAGAGTTAGAAGAAATGGCTGAAACTTTGGGATTGTGCAATAACGTATGGTTTTATGGTGCATGTTATGATGAGCGACTATTATGTGAGCTTATCTATAATGCAGACTTATGTGTGTCTCCTGGCAATGTAGGTCTTACTGCCATTCACTCTATGAGTTTTGGGACACCTGTTATAACGCATAATGATTTTTCACACCAGGGGCCAGAGTTTGAGGCAATCAAGATAGGGAAAACTGGTGATTTCTTTAAACGGAATGAAATTGATTCTATAGTATTCTGCATTAACGAGTGGTTTGAAGGTCATTCAGACAAACGAGAAGATGTTAGAAATGCTTGCTATTCTGAAATAGATAATAGTTGGAATCCTTACGTTCAACTCGATTTGTTGAAAAAGGTATTGACACAAAATGGATAAGCTGAAATATTATTTGTCAAAACTTATTTATTATTTGCAGATTCCTTCAATAAGGGAATGCAGGTTGGACAAAAGTGTCAAGGTTCTTCCACACTGTAACCTTATAAAGGTACAGGTGGGAAGGTATTCGTATGTCGGAACCCATACAACAATCTCCGATACGAAGATAGGTGCTTTCTGTTCCATAGGCAGCTCATGTTCTATTGGTGGAGGAGTACATCCGATAGACAGAGTTTCAACTTCTCCAGTGTTTTATGACCCCAAAAATTGCTTTAAGGAGAAAGATTTCATTACAGCAGATTCTCATAAGTTTCTCAAACAACCACAAACCATAATAGGAAATGATGTATGGATAGGTGAGAATGTGTTTATCTGCGCAGGAGTTACCATCGGTGATGGGGTTGTAATCGGAGCCCATGCAGTAGTTACACATGATGTTCCACCGTATGCTATCGTTGCAGGTGTGCCGGCAAGAATTCTAAGATACAGATTTGACGATGTAACAATAAAAGAGCTCTTGGCCTTAAAATGGTGGGAGTGGAGTGATGAGAAACTGGCAGAAAACAAGGAATGGTTTTCAAGGGAGATATGTTCGGAAGAAAATCGTTCAGGTCAGTAGTATAGGTATGTATCATGTGATCTTAGCATTTGATGTATAAATGACTAATATAACCGTTATAATCCTCACCAAGAATGAGGAAAATGATATAGAGAGATGCATCCGTTCAGTTGAGGGATGGGTTAAACGTATTGTTGTAGTTGACAGTGGTAGCACTGATCGCACAACAGATATAGCGAAAGACCTTGGGGTAGAGGTCGTGGCACATGAACCCTTTCTTGACTATGCCAAGCAATTCAACTGGGCGATTGACAATTTGAATATACAGACAACGTGGGTGTTTCGCCTGGACGCCGACGAGGTGGTAACGCCAGAGTTACGTAAAGAACTTGAGAAGGAACTGGAACGTCATGCTACAGATGATGTGTCAGGATTTATGATGCGTTACAAGGTTTCATTCCTTGGCAGATACCTAAAGCATGGAGGATTCTACCCTTTCCTTAAGATCACTATTTTCAAATATGGTAAAGGTCGTTTTGAAGATCGTGCCATGGGTGAGCATATTGTTCTCAGTGAAGGTCGATGCATTGACCTGAAGAATGATGCTATACATTATGCCTTTAAGTCAATAGACCAATATGTGCTGAAGCATAACTGGTATGCAACGCGTGAAGTGCAGGACTATTTCGACGTACGCTCAGGTCGTGAGAACGCACAGCTTGACGGGCAACCAGAGAAGGCGAAGAAGCTTCGCGACGGACTTTACTATCGTCTGCCAATGTTTTTGCGTGCAAAGTTATTCTTTTGGTACAGATACTATCTCAGGCTCGGCTTCCTTGACGGGACGCCGGGCTATATTTTTGCCTTCTTGCAAGCATATTGGTACAGGACCTTGGTTGACGCCAAGATATATGAGCGGAACTTGAATAAGGATGATAAATAATGTATAATCCTTCTACACAAGAGATAATTCTTTTTTTACTTGGTCAAGCTATTGGCAATTCACAGCCAATGCCGCAGGGTATTAATGACGTTGACTGGGAGAAAATTATCAGCACAGCCGTTCGCAACGGAGTGGCGCAGTTGGCATTCAGCGGCTACGTGAAGAGCGGACTTAACGATGACCCTGACTGTAAGCTGAACAGCAAGGAGATGCGGCGGTTGAAACTGACGTGGATGGGACTGGAGATACCTCAGCGAAAGATGTATCAGCAACATTTGACAGTGTTGCGCAAACTCACAAAATTTTATGAAAAGCACGGAATAGAGATGCAGGTACTGAAAGGATATCCCCTTTCGTTATGCTATCCCGACCCGGAACTGCGCACCGCAAGCGACATCGACATATACTGCGGCAAGGACTACAAACGCTCAAACGAACTGATAGAGAAGACGGGTGTTAAGATTGATTACAGCGAACATAAGCACTCTACGTTTATAATTGACGGCGTTACAATAGAAAACCACCACTCTTTCCTCAATGTACATGCACATCCTTCAAGCAAACTTATAGAGGCATGGGTAGAACAAGACCTGGAGTATCACACCGGCATGCTGCTATACCTGATTCGTCATTCGGCAGAAAACTTCACTGCTTCGCAAGCTACATTGCGTCAAGTGCTTGACTGTGGACTATATGCTCGGAAATATAAGGATTTTATAGATACAGGTCTCCTGATGGAAAGTGCCGAGAAGGCTGGAATGATTGGTTACACAGACACTGTTACTTTTATTTGTACAGAGTACCTCGGTTTTGACGAGAATCTGTTTCCTCCAATCAATACAGACAGAGAAGTTCTTTGCAGAGCCACGGCAGATATAATTGAGCCGGAGTTCAATGAAGTACATCCCTCGAACATCTTCAGCGAGATATGCTACAAGCTCCGACGCTGGCGCTCCAACATGTGGAAACACAGAATGGTTTATGAAACAGAGAGCCTTGTGGGTTCCTTCCTGACGCAAATATGGAGCCACCTGCTCAAGCCATCATCCATTATCTACGGAATGAAATGAAGTTTTCCATTATCACAGCGACATATAATAGTGCGGCTACGCTTGCCGATACGCTCGACAGCATACTTCGGCAGACGCATCAAGACTATGAGGTCATAATACAGGATGGGGTCTCTGCCGACAATACGCTCGACATAGCTCACTGCTACGAAGAGCGTTTCGGGGACAGACTGCGCATATTCTCAGAGAAAGACAATGGGCTGTATGATGCAATGAACCGTGGTGTCAGTCATGCTACGGGTGACGTTATCGGAATACTTAACTCTGATGATTTCTATGCCGATGACAAAGTGCTTGAAAGAATCAACGAAGCTTTCGTGCATGATGATATAGACTGCACGTATGCGGACCTCGTATATGTAATGTACGCCGATACTACTCAGGTTGTGCGTCGTTGGCATGGCAGCCAATATACCGCAGGAGGGTTTGCGCGTGGGTGGCATCCTGCTCATCCTACGTTCTACGTAAAGCGTGAATGCCTATCAAAGTACGGTGCATTTGACACCTCATTTGCCGTTTCTGCCGATTTCGAGCTGATGCTCCGACTTATAGAAAAACATGGAATTAAGAGTCGCTATCTGCCATATTGCCTTGTGGTGATGCGTGAGGGAGGTGAGAGTAACGGTACGCTGCGCAATGTAATACGTGGCAACTGTAACATTATGCGTGCCTTTCGCAAGAACGGAATAAAGGTAAGTATATTCTATCCGATAAAGCGTTTGCTACCAAAGGTAGCAGAGAGAATACGTAACATTAGATTTAGACTATGAACCCGACATTAATAATAACATCACTGTCGTTTGCCATATCATTAGCCTTGAGCATATACATCCTGCCGCGAATGATGGTGGTGAGCGTAAAGAACCAATGGGACAGGAAGGGCGATGACCTTTCGCGTGACGGCGTGCGCGTTTATCAGATAGCAGGCTTGTCCGTACTCCCTATCATACTGCTTAGCCTGTGTGCATCATTATTGATACCTATGGTGCTTCCAGGACTAAACCTGTCTAAGTCATGTATGTCAATGGTACCGCGTGTGTTCTCGCTTATTACTGGTTCGTTGATACTGTATCTTGTCGGATTGAAGTATGATATCCATGGTGCGTCAACAGGCATCCGTACGGTAGCCATTTTCCTTGGTTCATCCGTATTTGCAGTGTCAGGTATGCCAATAAATAACCTGCACGGACTTTTCGGTATAGAAAGCATACCAGTCTGGGTGGGAGCACCACTGACGGTGATTGTTGCATTCTATATCATCTCCGTATTTCGTTTGTTTGACGGTTTCGATAATCTGGTAAGCACCATGGGCATAGTGACATTGTTGTTGTTCGTCCCTATGCTGTTAAATTCGAAACGTATCACTCCGCTCCTTATAATAGCAGCTGTCCTTGGAGTCGTAATGCCATATTGGGTGATAAAGACATTCTGGAAGAGGTGGGAGCGTTGCTCCATGGGAAACTCTGGCAGTTATATCTTGGGATTCTTCATAGCATACGTATTCATAGTACTCTGTCGTGGCTCGGAAAGAGAGTACGGCATCGGTGCAATGGTTGAGGCAATGGCGATAATGACATTGCCATTGCTCGACATAATACGTGTATTAGGAAGCCGCCTGCGCGACGGACGCGAAGTATTTACGCAAGACCGCAACCAAATAGACGACAAACTGTATCGTACGGGTATCCATCGCTATGGTGTATGCGTGGCGCTTTTCCTTATACCTGTGGCATTTGCACTCATAACGTATATGTTGGTAGCTGCCCATACTGACTATACGCTTATATTCATCATAAACATCGTGTTGTGGATTGTGATGCACTGGACTGTAAACTGGCGGATATATGCATACGAAAACCGCACGCACCGCAAGGCATGGAACAAGGAATACGGTGAGGAGGCATGGAACGCACAGGTGCCACGTGAGGTACTTGAGAAAAAGATACGCACTTTCGGCACCATGGGATTGCCCAGCAACATGATAGAGAAAGACACCATGGCATTTATTCCCGATGGTATGACAGCCTTGGAGCGTGGTATGAAGCGCAGTATAGACATGCTTATATCCATTGTCTGTATAATAGTGTTCTCACCATTGTTCCTGCTAAGCTATATATTGATAAAACTTGATGATGGAGGTCCTGCAATATACAAGCAGGAACGCATAGGCCGTTTCGGCAGACCATTCTTCATTTATAAATACCGCAGCATGCGAATAGATGCCGAGAAGATGGGCCCGCAGCTGAGCCATGCCGGTGGTGATGATGATCCGCGACTTACGAAGATAGGAAAATTCCTGCGCCGACATCATCTTGACGAACTGCCACAACTATGGAACGTGCTGGTTGGCGACATGGCATTCGTGGGCTATCGCCCCGAGCGCAAGCACTTCATAGACCAGATAATGGGGCACGACCCTCGCTATGCCTTCCTATACCAGATACGTCCGGGTGTGACAAGCTATGCTACGTTATATAATGGCTATACCGACACCATGGAGAAGATGCTGCGTAGATTGGAACTTGACCTTTACTATCTGCGTCATCGTTCCTTCTGGTTTGACATCAAGGTGCTCGTGCTTACGTTTGGAAGCATCATCTTCGGAAAGAAATTCTAATAAAGATTATGGCAAAAGTAACTATAAAGACAACAGAGGGCGATATCACCGTACGCCTTTACGACGAGACACCTCGTCATCGTGACAATTTCCTGAAACTCGCACAGGAAGGGTACTATAACGGAACATTGTTCCACAGAGTAATTAAGAACTTCATGATACAGGGTGGCGATCCGAACAGTAAGGGCGCTCCGGCAGGCGTGCAACTTGGTACTGGCGGCCCAGGCTACACTATTCCTGCAGAGATACAGCCACGGTTTATCCATAAGCGCGGCGCACTGGCAGCAGCGCGTCAGGGTGATGAGGTGAACCCAGAGCGTGCGTCAAGTGGCTCGCAGTTCTATATAGTGTGGGGACAGGTATATAACGACGGGCAGATAGGACAACTTGCACGACAGCTGCAGATGCAGGCAGAGCAAAGCATCTTCAACCGTCTTGCCGGTGAGCATCGTAAGGAAATCATGGACCTGCGCCGCAATCGCGACCAGGCAGGACTCATGGAACTGCAGAACGACCTTATAGCCCAGACGCAAGCCATCATGGCAGAGCAGGGTGGGGCAGCGCTTACCGAAGCACAGAAGCAGACCTATACCACCATCGGTGGTACTCCACACCTCGACGGACAATATACCGTGTTCGGTGAAGTCGAGGAAGGACTCGACGTAGTGGAAAAGATACAGGGTACGGAGACAATGCCTGGCGATCGTCCGAAGCAGGATATACAGATACTGTCAGTGGAAGTGATGGCATAATCCGAAAACATTATTACGATATAGGCAATCGCAGTATTGGGTAATCACCAATGCTGCGATTTTTTTATTAGGTGGGTTCTATTAATTCGCTTTGTTATATTTTCGAATTTACTTCGAGGGCAGAGTGTCAGTTGTTGAGGGAGCATAGCGGGCTATGTGACCGAAAGAACTGATAGTATGCACCGAAAGAAAACGAAAAGGTGACAAAACGTAAACCCACGTTTAAAGTTTAAATTTACGGTGGGAATTAATAGACCCCACCATTATAGTGCCCGGTACATAAAAGTCCGTGAGTGATTTTGAATTATTCAGGGGGTAAAATTCTGCGTAATGAAAAAATTTTTTTGTCTTGTCAGAACTTTTCAGTAACTTTGCATCTGCATATTTACAAATGCCATAACAAATAAAAACAATATAAAACACTATGACTAATCTAAAGAAGGCCACGTTGGCACTGGCGCTTATGGCTTGCTCTGTCATGCAGGCACAGCAGCCTATCCCTTACGTAGCACCTCAGTCAGAGATGCTGCCATATCAAAATCCGAAACTTTCGGCACAACAGCGTGCGGAGGATTTGTGCTCACGCCTTACCCTTGAGGAGAAGGCACGCATAATGATGAACGGCTCCGGTGCCGTTGACCGCCTTCATGTACCTATGTATGAGTGGTGGAGCGAAGGTCTGCACGGAGTGGGTCGTAACGGCTATTCTACCATTTTCCCTATCACCATGATGATGGCGTCAACATGGAATGACAACCTTATATATAATGTGTTCAATGCCGTCAGTGACGAGATGCGCGTGAAGAATACCCAGGCTCGTCATGCAGGTGTCGTAAATCGCTATCAGGGCACGTCGGTATGGACTCCAAACATAAACATCTTCCGTGACCCACGATGGGGACGCGGTCAGGAGACATACGGTGAAGACCCTTACCTGACAGAGAAGATGGGACTTGCCGTTGTGGCAGGACTTCAGGGCACCGATTTGAAAACGGGTAGGCTCAGCGGCCGCTATTACAAGATGCTGGCATGTGCAAAGCACTTTGCCGTTCATTCTGGTCCGGAATGGAATCGCCACACGTTTGACGTGCAGCAGTTGCCGGAGCGTGACTTGTGGGAGACCTACCTGCCAGCCTTCAAGGCTCTTGTTCAGAAGGGCAACGTGCGTGAGGTGATGTGCGCATATCAGCGCATAGACGGTGACCCATGTTGCGGCAACAACCGTTATTTGCAGCAGATACTGCGTAACGAGTGGAAGTTTGACGGACTGGTAGTCTCAGACTGCGGTGCCATAGGCGACTTCTGGATAAAGGGACGCCACGAGGTGAGCGAGGATGCCAAGAGTGCATCGGCAAAGGCGGTAATCAGCGGTACCGATGTAGAGTGTGGTGCAAACTACAAGCGTCTGCCTGACGCCGTAAAGGCAGGCCAGATAACAGAGGCACAGATAGACACCAGCGTAGTGCGACTTCTGAAGGCACGCTTCGAAGTAGGTGATTTTGATTCAGACGACTACGTCGTGTGGACACATATACCAGAGAACTGCGTGGCATCTGCAAAGCATAAAGGCCTTGCGCTTGAGGCTGCACGCCAGGGTGTAGTGCTGCTTCAGAACCGTAACGATATACTGCCATTGCGCAAGGATGCCAAGATAGCAGTCATCGGTCCTAACGCAAAAGACAGCCTGATGCTGTGGGGTAACTATTCAGGTTTCGCCACAAACACCATAAGCATACTGCAGGGCATACAGGCACTTGGCAAGAACGTGAAGTATATTGAGGGCGCAGGGTTTACCAACAACGACGTTACCGTAAGCCGTTACGGCAATGTGTTTACCAAAGATGGCAAGCCAGGCATGACCGGTACGTACTACAACAATACGAAGCTAGAGGGCACACCGGCAGCAGTGGCGCAGTATAGCGCGCCGATAAACCTCAGCAACGGCGGTGCTACGGTGTTCGCGCCAGGCGTGAACCTTGAGAATTTCACTGCTCGCTATGAGGGAATCTACAAGGCAAAGCAAACCGAGAAACTCGTGCTCGAGCTCTCTTGCGACGACGGTATGCGCGTAATGTTTGGTGGCGATACCATCTACAACCAGTTCCGCAGTCGTGAGAAGATGCAGAAAATGGTCAAGGAAGTAAGAGTAGAGGCGGGCAAGGAATATCCTATTGTGATAGAATACCTGCAGTACAGTGCCGTTGCACAGATGAAGTTTGACCTTGGCGTCAAGGCTACCCTTACGACTGAAGAGCTCACAAAGCAGCTGAAGGGATGTGACTACGTAGTCTTCGTAGGTGGCATCTCACCTGCCCTCGAGGGTGAGGAGATGAAGGTTGACGCTCCCGGATTCAAGGGCGGCGACCGTACCAGCATAGAACTGCCACAGAGCCAGCGCGACCTTGTAAAGGCGATTGCCGCTGCAAAGAAGAAAATAGTATTCGTAAACTGTTCTGGCGGTGCCGTGGCGCTCGCTCCTGAGGCTCAACGCTGCGACGGTATGCTGCAGGCATGGTATGCCGGTGAGCAGGGGGGCAAGGCCATTGCCGAGGTGCTCTTCGGCGATGTCAACCCATCAGGTAAGCTGCCTGTGACGTTCTACAAGGATGACTCTCAGTTGCCAGACTTCCTCGACTATACAATGAAGAACCGTACATATCGTTTCTTCAAAGGCGAGCCATTGTTCCCATTCGGACACGGACTGTCATACACCACCTTCCAGAAGAAACTTCAGCGCGTTGACCCTTACCAGGGCGGATGCGCAGTGCAGGTAGAGGTTGCCAATACCGGCAAGCGCGACGGCGAGGAAGTGGTGCAGGTATATCTGAAGAATCCTAAAGACACTGACGGACCGCTGAAGACGCTGCGTGCATACCAGCGTGTGTCACTGAAGGCTGGTGAGACAAAGACCATAGCCATATACCTCGAAGGCGACCAACTGCTGTGGTGGAATAAGGCAAGCAACACGATGCAGCCGATGAATCCAGGCGACTATGAAGTAGAGGTGCAGTGATGTGACGCTGACAGGTCGAAAACTGTAATTTGTATCGGACGGGGCATGCTTGTATCGCCTTTATAGTCAGGGAAATACAAGGTGATTTCTGAAAGCTGTCATTTTACGTTGTAAAAGCTATGCTTTTGCAGTGTAAAATGACAGCTTTTACCGTATAAAACGATAGCTTTTAGAGAGAGAAAGATGTCACCTGTAAAATTGGTGCGGTAAGACATGCCGTCCAAAGGATATTTTCAAGGTTATAAATACGCAATCTTTTGTTATTTTTTATTTAAATATTCGGCAATCTGCGAATTATTTTGTAACTTTGCACATTAAAGCACAATTTTTATATATTATAAAATGAAATCCACAGAAATAGAGATACGGACTGTCTGTACAAAAAAGGAAATAGGAAAGTTTATAGATTTCCGTACGCAGTTGTATAAGGACGACCCATGCGCCGTGCCTTATCTGTATATGGATGAAATGGACTCACTGTCAAAGGACAAGAACCCTTCGTTTGAATTCTGCGAAGCAGAGTATTATATGGCTTACCGCGACGGAAAGCCGGTAGGACGCGTGGCGGCTATCATCAACCATAGGGCAAACGAGAAGTGGGGACAGAATAACGTTCGTTTCGGATATTTCGACTTCATAGATGACGCAGAGGTTTCTGCTGCCCTTATCGACAAGGTCAGGGAATATGGCAAGGAGCATGGCATGGATACCATTATCGGTCCTATGGGATTTGTAGATATGGACCGTGAAGGTATGCTCGTAGAGGGTTTCGACACCATGGCCACGATGCATGCCAATCATAATTTCCCATACTATAGCAAGCATATTGAACAACTGGGATTTGTGAAAGACAATGACTGGGTGCAGCAGCTTGTCACCGTGCCTGACGAGGTGCCTGAGAAGATGGCTAAGATAACCCAGATGATTGGCAAGCGCTATAACCTGAAGGCTCATAAGCTTACCAAGAAGCAGTTGGTTGACGAAGGCTACGGACTAAGGCTCTTCCATGTGCTCAACGAGTGTTACAAAGACCTCTATGAGTATTCAGAGCTTACTGACCGCCAGATAGATAATCTGCTGAAGAACTATCTCTCCATAGCCGACCTGAATCTCGTGACGTTCATCTTCGACGAGAATAAGAAATCGGAGGAGCACCCCGACGGTGAGATGGTAGGTTTCGGAGTAAGCTTCCCGTCGTTCTCAAAGGCACTGCGCAAGACTAAGAACGGCAAGCTGTTCCCCTTCGGATGGTTCCACCTGCTGCGCACGCTGAAGTGGCACAACACCGATACGGTGGACCTGCTTCTCATAGGCGTATTACCAGAATACAGGGCAAAGGGCGCCAACGCCATACTCTTTGACGACCTCATACGCTGGTATAAGAAGTATGGATTCACCAAGGCACTGACACTCGCCATGATGGAGACCAACGACGGAGTGCTTTCCGCATGGCAGTATTTTGAAGCAAAAACCGTGAAGAGGCTTAGGAGCTACAAGGCAAAACTATAATAAGGAAGAATTCTAATGGCAGAAGATATAACAGGACAGACAGAACAGGTAGAATATACCGACGACAACATACGAAAGCTGTCGGACGTGGAGCATATACGTACGCGTCCGGGTATGTATATAGGCAGGCTCGGCGATGGTACGCATGCAGAGGACGGCATCTACGTATTGCTGAAGGAGGCCATTGATAACAGTATCGATGAATTCCGCATGAACGCCGGTAAGCGCATAGAGGTGGATATGTATGAGAACAAGGCCATCTCGCTGCGCGACTATGGTCGTGGCATTCCGCAGGGTAAGATGATTGAGGCTGTCAGCCAGCTTAATACCGGCGGTAAGTATGACTCAAAGGCATTCAAGAAGTCGGTCGGCATGAACGGCGTGGGTGTCAAGGCAGTGAACTTCCTCTCTACCAAGTTTGAAGTGCGCAGTTATCGTGACGGTAAGGTGCGCACCGCAAAGTTCGAGTGCGGAATATTGAAGAGCGATACCACCGAGCCTACACAGGACGAGACGGGTACATACATTTACTTCGAGCCAGATGCATCGCTGTTCAAGAACTATTCGTTCCACAATGACATAGTGGAGACGATGCTGCGCAACTATACCTACCTGAATACAGGACTGGCTATAATGTTCAACGGCAGGCGCATCATATCGCGCAACGGACTGCAGGACCTGCTGAAGGATCAGATGACGAGCGATCCGCTATATCCTATAGTCCACATGAAGGGCGAGGACATAGAGATAGCCTTCACGCACACTAATCAGAATGGTGAGGAGTATGACTCGTTTGTAAATGGTCAGCACACTACCCAGGGCGGTACGCACCAGTCTGCCTTCAAGGAGCATATTGCCAAGACCATAAAGGAGTATTTCGGCAAGTATGAGTATGGCGATATAAGAAACGGACTCGTGGCTGCCATTGCGGTGAACGTGGAAGAGCCTATATTCGAGTCGCAGACAAAGATCAAGCTGGGCTCACTGGCCATGTCGCCTGATGGAGTGTCGGTCAATAAGTATATCGGCGACTTCATAAAGACAGAGGTTGACAACTACCTGCATCGTAACCTTGACATAGCAGAGATAATAGAGGAGAAGATAAAGAACAGTGAGAGGGAGCGTAAGGCCATGGCGGGTGTCACGAAGTTGGCACGCGAGCGCGCCAAGAAGGCAAACCTGCACAATAATAACCTGCGAGATTGCCGCATACACTTCTCTGATGTGAAAAACGACCGTAAGGAAGAGTCAAGCATATTCATCACCGAGGGACTCTCTGCCAGTGGTTCTATCACAAAGAGTCGTGACGTGAATACGCAGGCTGTGTTCTCACTGCGCGGAAAGCCTCTTAACAGTTTCGGACTTACCAAGAAGGTGGTGTATGAGAATGAGGAGTTCAATCTGCTTCAGGCAGCACTGAACATAGAGGATGGTCTTGACAACCTACGCTATAACAAGGTGATTGTGGCTACCGATGCCGATGTGGATGGTATGCACATCCGCCTGCTCATCATAACGTTCTTCCTGCAGTTCTTCCCCGACTTGATAAAGAAGGGACATGTGTATGTACTGCAGACACCATTGTTCCGTGTAAGAAACAAGCGCACGAAGATTAAGAAAAAGGGTGTCATCGCAATAGAGGATGAGAAGCTCAAGGAGCGTGGCGAGAAACCAAAGGACTACATTACACGCTACTGTTACAGTGACGAGGAGCGCCAGCAGGCAATAGCTGATCTCGGTCCAGACCCTGAGATTACACGATTCAAGGGACTTGGTGAGATATCTCCTGACGAGTTTGCTGGGTTCATAGGTCCAGACATACGCCTGGAGCAGGTGACGCTGCACAAGAGCGATGAGGTGGAGCGCATGTTGGCTTACTATATGGGTAAGAACACTATGGACAGGCAGAACTTCATAATCGACAATCTCGTGATAGAAGAAGACAGGCCAGAGGAGGAAGAGTACTATGAATAAGCTTTTTCTCGCTCCGATGGAGGATGTTACCGATATTGGATTCCGTAAGTTGTGCAAGCGATATGGGGCGGCAATGGTATATACCGAGTTCGTTGCTGCTGAGGCTCTTGTCAGGTCGGTGAAAGACACTGTGCGCAAGCTCACCATAAGCGATGACGAACGTCCTGTAGGCATACAGATATATGCACGCACCACCGATGCAGCCGTGGAGGCGGCACGGATAGTGGAGGCTGAGGCGCATCCTGATGTCATAGACCTTAACTTCGGATGTCCGGTGAAGAAAGTGGCAGGGAAAGGTGCCGGTGCCGGTATGTTGCAGAAGATACCGCAGCTGCTTGAGATGACAGAGGCCGTGGCAAAGGCTGTCAGTACACCTGTCACCGTGAAGACTCGCCTGGGATGGAATGCTGACAACTATGTCTTTGGCAATGTATTGTCTAATGAATACATGCCAGAAGGAGGATGGAATGGTGATGACTTGGCAGTACGGTTGCAGGAATGCGGTGCCAAGGCTCTCACTATACATGGTCGCACCAGGGCACAGATGTACACTGGTGAGGCAGACTGGACACTCATAGGTGAGGTGAAGAAGAATCCGAAGGTTAAGATACCTATCATCGGTAATGGTGACATAAAGTCGCTGGATGATGCCGACAGGGCTTTTGAGAAGTACGGAGTTGACGCGGTGATGATAGGTCGTGCTACGTTTGGACAACCATGGATATTTTCCCGTGAGGCAACCGAGAAACTTACTGCAAGCGAGAAGATAGACATATTGCTTGAGCTGCTCCATATAAACATGGACTACATAGGCGATGAGTATAAAGCTATACTGCATACGCGCAGACATCTGGCGGCTACACCTATATTCAAGGGCATTCCTGACTTCCGCTCTATGCGTATCCGTATGCTGAGGGCTAATACGGAGAAGGAACTCGTGGAGATATTGGATGAGATAAAGCAGAAGTTCTTCTGATAGGTACTTTCGCTAAAAACGACAATTCTGACAATTCCAGACATATAATATGTTGTCTGAGATTGTCAGAATTGTCGTTTTATGTGATTATATGAACCTGACGGTGTTTATTTGTTGCTCAGCTTCAGCTTTAGTTTTGCTGGCTTCATTCCATCGACAGTTGCTGTCACTGTTACATCGCTGGCATCGAGGCCGGCGCGAAGGATTGCCATGACAGAGCCATTGAAGAGATTGCGGTGGTTGGTGACGTGCATCTCGTCAGACATCTGGTTGCCGTTGTCCATTGCCACCAATACGGCAGACTTGCTGTTTACGTCAACCTTTACGTCGCCTACGGCAGTCTGAACGCGTCGTCCTTTGCTGTCAACGGCATAGATGCGCAGGTGCTGCAGGTCTATGCCGTCAGCTTTCCAGTTTGCGTTGTCTGCCTCTATCTTCAGTGCCACTGCCTTGCCAGTGGTCTCAATCTTGTGGCGTGCCACGACCTTGCCGTTGGTGCGTGCCACTGCCTCGCAGTATCCATCTTGATATATAATGTTGTTCCAGCGTATCTGGTTGCGCATCTTGGCAGAAGCCTTGTCGTTCTGCTTGGTGCCGTAGCTCTTGCCGTTTACGAACAGTTCTACCTCGTCGGCGTTGGTGTAGGTTGTTATGCTTAGCGTGTCGCCGGCCTTGCGGTTCCAGTGGTCGCTCTGACCTTCGTTGCCTATCTGTACACCGTTCCACATTACGGCACCGCCCTTTTCCGATACACCGATATGTACCAATGGTTCGTCATCCTTGTAGAAAGACTTCATGTAGTATGCTTTTGGCTTAGGTTCAAGACTGATATCGAATACGCCCTGTACCCATCCTTTTGCCGGCCATCCCTGGCTTTCGCCGAGATAGTCGATGGCACCCCAGTAGGCCAGTCCGATTACCTTGTCGCGGTCCATGGCGAAGAAGTTCTCGCCCATGGCAGACACCGATGCCTCACTCTGGTAGAACGTCATCCATGGGAAACGCTTGCCGTCGCCAGGGAAGTACATGTAACGGTAGTTGTATGCCTGTACGTCGGTAGCCATGGCAAGGTCGCATGGAAGAGAGTCGGTCTCCCAGTTGCGGTAGCGTGGGTGCATGGCTACGGTTACCTTGCGGGTGGTGTCGAATCGCTGTATGAGGGTCTTCATGAGCTTGAACTGCGTTACGCCAAAGTCGTTGAAAGGTTGGTCGTTGTATGACTGCAGCTCGTTGCCTAATGACCACATTACCACGCATGGGTGGTTCCTGTCACGCTTGATGAATTCCTCTACGTGTCCCATCCAAAGGTCCTTGAAGTGTGCTCTGCCGGCACCGACATACTGGTCGTTCCACTTGTCGTAAAGCTCATCGATGAACAGTATGCCGTTTTCGTCACATACGTCGAGGAAAGATTCTGAGTATGGGTTGTGTGAACTGCGTATGTGGTTCATGCCAAACTCCTTCATCAGTTTGATACGCTTCTCTATTGCACGTGGGTATGCCGCTGCACCTAAAGCGCCGTTGGTGTGGTGGTTTGCATAACCCTTCAGCAATACCTTCTTGCCGTTGAGCAGTAAACCTTTGTTTGGCACTATCTCTATGGTGCGTACGCCAAAACGCTCCACTACCTCATCTGCCACCGTGCCGTCTTCTCTGAGCAACTGTACTTTGGCGGTGTAGAGGTTAGGATGCTCACAGTCCCATAGCTGTGCGTTAGGCAGGTCTATGGTAGGTATGGCAATCTCTTGTCCGTAGCGATAGTTGCGGTTGCGCTTCAAGTCGTACTTCTCGTTGCTGACCACTGAGCCGTCGGGAGCTGTTATGGTAACCTGCATAGTCACGGTGTTCTGTTTGTTGAAGCACTGCACGTTGGCAGATATGTTCACCTTGTTGTTGTCAACAGTGGTGATATAGAGAGGGTGACGCAGGAAGAACATCTGCGGATCGGTGTAGATGATGTTGACATCGCGGAAAAGACCGCCGCCGGTGTACCATCGAGAGTCTTTCGGACGACCTGTGTCGCAGCGTACGGCTATAGTGTTTTCCTGACCGTAGCGCAGTTCTTTGGTAATGTCGATTTCAAATCCTACATATCCGTAGTCGGTTCCGCCTATGCGCTTGCCGTTAAGATATACGTCGCCTACATACATGATGCCTTGGAAGTCGAGCAATATGCGCTTGCCTTTCTTGTCGGCGCTTGGCGTAAAACTCTTTACATACCAGCCTTCGCCCATCTCCTTGAAACCTCGGGATGAGAGTCGGCTCTTGATGTTGGCACCGGCATCAGAGTTGTCTGCTTTCTCATCGGCAGCCGGAGCTACCCATGGCTGTTCAATCTGAAAGTCATGCGGCACGTTTATCCTTTGCCAGTTGGCAGCTTCTGCTACGGTGATGTTTGCACTTTGCTTGCCCAGTTTGAAGAACCAACCACGGTTGAAGTTCTCAACTTGCCTGCCTTCTGCGAACATGCAGAGTGTAATGCAAGAAATAATTGCTGTAAGGGTTAGTTTTTTCATTATTATTTTGTTTTTGTTTGTTGTTTTCATATTGGTGGTGACTATGGTTTACCATAGTAGGTAATGCCAAATCACTGCAAAGTTACAAAGTTTTATTTGAACTACCAAAAAAATACATGACTTTTGCGATACAGTAATTCGTCAGTTTCTTGTTTATAGTGTATTAAAAAACCACAGAACTGCTGATATGTATGTTTATAATGTATAAAAGTAAGTGACCGCCCATCACACATGGTGACGAGCGGTCGCAAAATTAAATGTGGTTGTATATAACAGTTATGAGATTAGAAGTCGATGTCAACACCTATTGCGCCTACGCGATTTGAACGAGTGAAGGTGTTCTGTACGCCGTTAGCGTCAAGTGCGGTGGTGTATTTGTCGTAGCAAGTCTTGAAGTAGGCTGCGTTGATTGCAATCTTGTCGGTCACCTGATACTTGATACCTAAACCATAGCTCCATGAGTCAACTACAAATGAGATGTCGTTGATATACTCGTCGGTGTTGCCGTAACGTGTAATCTGGAAACCAGCACTGGCGGTCAGTTTCTTTGTTATATCCCACTCTGCACCGCCAAGGTACTCGTTTGTGCCGTTTGCAAGCATGTCGTTCTTGTTATCGTAGCGTGTAGAAACTCCAGATTCGTTCATCTTGTAATAAGTCTTCTTTGCAGCCTTGTCGTAGAAGTGGTGGTAGCCTGCGTTAATGCGTACGCACTCTATAGGACTGTACTGCACGCCGAAAGCGAGCAGTGATGGCTGATCCTCGCGGATGGAAGTGCCGTCACGGTACACGTTCACTGCATCGATGGCGTGAGCCTCCTTCACTGTTGACTTGTTCTCCATGTTCATCTTTGTGCGGAACTCATACTTTACGGCAAGGTTAAACTTACCAAGCTTCAAGTCTGCACCAAGGATAGGAGCAAAGCCTACACCACTCTGGTCTGACTGAAGGTTTACGCCTTCGCGATAAGACTCAACTGCCTGAAGTTTTCTTGCAGCGGGGGAAACCTGTGCAGCAGCATCGATATAAGGCTTGAGCTGGTCATAGTATTGTCCGAAGTCCATTCCTTCTGGAGTAGCAGCGGTGATAACCTTGATATTGTCAATCTTCGCTTTATATGTGGCAGAACCATAGAGCACACGGATGCCACCATATACAGAGAAATTGTCTGTAACCTTATAAGCCGCACCCATGGTGAAGCCAAAGTAATACTGCTTACCCTGCATGTAACTGTTACAGTCGTAGCCGTTGCAAATTACAGCGTTTGGTAGTCCTGCAGCAACTCCGAACTGATTCAGTCCTGCAGCTATTTGTCCCACAGCGCCTTCGAAAGAGCCAAGACCGTTAGCAAACTCACACTTGCCACCGCCACCGGTTACAGAGAAATTGAACTGGAATGACCAACGGTCTTTGTTATATGCAGCCTGTACTGAAGGTATGAATGGTGCAGAAGCCTTGCCCTCGTAAGTCTGAGGCTGACCGTTAAAGTCCTTGTTGCCCAAATAACCCTTGTACCCTTTGTCGTTGTCATCTGGTATCGGACCGAACACTGGGTTGGTAGTCTCAATGGTACGTGTCTGCCATGCTGCCTGCCAGTTTATTGACAGGTGGGTGCCCTCGTCAAGGAAAGCCACACCGGCAGGGTTGCTGTAGGTACCATCAATACCTATGGCACCATCGCGTGCAGGATTACGGAGGAATGCTACATTCTGATTAGTGTTTGTTAAGATACCACCAGCAAAGCCGTTGATGAATGCTGCGCAACCAAGTGCTGCAGCAAAAACAATTTTCTTTATCATTATCTTAAATATTTGTATGCAGATTTGTTTCTTTGCACATTTTTCATTTCGGCATGCAAAATTACTATCTTTATGCGAAATATTACTTTGTTTGTTCTGTATTTCTGTTTAATATTAACATTTGTTTGCTATAAGCACTGGGATTTTCTAAAAAATAGTCAAAAAATACGGGAACCTTGCAGTCTCATGTCGATTTGCAAGATTCCCGTAGGAATGGTATTATTGCTTCTTTCTGAAGTTATGTGATATTACAGATTGCCACGCTCTTTGTCAAGATAGTACTTGTAAGTACCTACGGTGAGCTCATCACATGCAGCTTCGTCGCATACTACGATGGCATGTGGGTGCATCTGAAGCATAGAGGCAGTCCACTTGTGGCTTACTTCGCCGTCAACGATGTGCTGCAAGGCACGTGCTTTGTGATGACCGTTGCAGACGAGCAGTACCTCCTTTGCTGCCATTACAGTACCTATACCTACCGTCAGTGCCTGCTTGGGCACCTGGCTGAGGTCGCCGTCAAAGAAGCGGCTGTTGGCTATTATAGTGTCAGTGGTAAGAGTCTTGATGCGTGTCTTGGAAGAGAGCGAACTGCCTGGCTCGTTGAAGGCCAGGTGACCGTCAGGACCAACGCCGCCCATGAAGAGGTCTATGCCGCCGGCATCCTCTATGGCTTTCTCGTATGCCTCACACTCAGCTATGAGGTCGGGGGCATTACCGTTGAGGATATGCACGTTCTCCTTTTTTATATTAATGTGGTTAAAGAAGTTGTTCCACATGAAAGAGTGATAAGACTCCGGGTGTGCTTCCGGCAGGTTTACATATTCATCCATGTTGAATGTGATGACATGTTCGAAAGATACCTTGCCTGCCTTGTTCATTGCAATGAGTTCCTTGTATAGTCCTAATGGAGATGAACCTGTAGGACATCCTAACTTAAAAGGCTTTTCTGCCGTAGGCTTAGCCTCATTGATTCTTTTTGCCACGTATGTTGCTGCCCACTTAGACAGTTTCTCGTAGTTTGGTTCGATAATTACTCGCATAATGCTTAGCAAATTATGAGTTATAAATTCGGTGTTATTGGTTAATAGATTATGAATAAAGAGTGTTGAGCCGTGATTCTCAGGGAACTCATAACTCAACACTCATAAAACATAATTTTATTTTACTAATGATGCAGTATCATTTGCAATCATCTTCTCCTCGTCAGTTGGGATGACAACGACCTTAACCTTTGAGTCTGGTGCTGAGATAACAGCTTCCTCACCATGTATCGTTGCGTTCTTTGCAGTGTCGAGCTTGATGCCCATCCACTCCATGTCCTTACATATCATCTCACGGATGTCTGACTGGTTCTCACATACACCGGCGGTGAACACGAGAACGTCGCAGCCGCCGAGTGCAGCAGCATAAGAGCCGATATACTTCTTGATGCGGTATGTGTACATCTCGATAGCGAGCTGACACTTAGGATCACCGTCAACGTAGCCCTGGAACACCTCACGCATATCGCTTGACTTGCAAGAGATACCAGCGAGACCAGACTGCTTGTTGAGCAGGTTAGAGATACCGTCAGCGTCAAGTCCCTCCTTCTTCATGATGAATGACACTGCACCACCGTCGATGTCACCAGAACGTGTACCCATCATAACGCCCTCAAGTGGAGTAAGACCCATTGAGGTATCCTGACACTTGCCGTCCTTAACGGCTGCAAGTGAACCACCGTTACCGATGTGTGCGGTGATGACCTTTGTACCTTCAGCCTTCATGCCGAGGAACTCCAGTGCGCGAGCTGAAACGTAGCGGTGTGATGTGCCGTGGAAGCCATAGCGACGTACGCCATACTTCTCATACAGAGCGTAAGGTACTGCATACATATATGCCTTAGCAGGCATTGTCTGGTGGAAGGCAGTGTCAAATACAGCTACCTGTGGAAGGTTTGGCAGCAGTGCTGTAACGGCAGCAATACCCTTAAGGTTTGCTGGGTTGTGCAGAGGAGCGAGGTCGTTGCAAGCCTCAATCTGCTTCAGCACCTCGTCAGTGATGACAACAGACTCAGCGAACTTCTCACCACCGTGTACCACGCGGTGACCTACTGCGTCGAGTTCCTCGAGAGACTTCAGCGCACCGTACTCAGCGTTTGTGAGTACGTCGAAGATGAGCTGTACGCCCACTGTGTGCTCAGGAATGTCCTGCTCGATGGTCTTCTTACCGTCAGCAACGTTAAACTTGATGAATGCTCCAGGAAGGCCAATCTTCTCTATGCCACCCTTTGCAAGGATATCACCGCTCTCAGTGTTGAAGAGCTGGTACTTGATGGAACTGCTGCCGCAGTTCAAAACTAAAATTTTCATAAAAATTTTTGTTTTAAAAGTGAAGAGTTAAAAGTGAAGAGTGAAGAATTTAAGTTACCTTATGTGCCTAAATTCCTTTAACCCTACACTCATGTTACTCTCCATTTTATTTAACGACTTGTTGTTGATTTCTTTTAGATGTGTTAAGTGAAGATACCAACATGGCTATTATCTCATTGCAATCCTTAGTCATGCTCTCGCATTCTTTTTGCGTAAGGCATTTTTGTTCATGCAATAGAGTTATCCAATTTTGTGTTTCGTTGGCTTCTTTGAGAGCTATGTGAAGTTTAGTTATGAAATCCGCACCACTTTGTGCAAACTGAGACTCACTTATGTTTGCCATTATGGATGTTCCCGAACGGAGAACCTGATTGTACAAAGGGCGCATGTTCTGACTCCTATTTCTAAGAAGGAACTCCACCATGTTGGTTATTCTGACGGAGAAAGCCTGGCTTTTTATCATAAGAGGAGAATTATGCCTATTGTAAGCTATCATCAGCGTGACCTACCGTAACTTAAATTCTTCACTTTTCACTCTTAGTTCTTCACTTAAATCATAAAGCACGTCGAGTGCTTTATGATTTAGCGTCCATTGCCTGGCAAGCAGTGATGGCAACGAGATTTACGATATCTTCTACAGAGCAGCCGCGTGAAAGGTCGTTCACTGGGCGTGCGATACCCTGGAGGATTGGACCGAGAGCCGTAGCACCAGCAAGACGCTGAACGAGCTTGTAACCGATGTTGCCCACCTCAAGGTTAGGGAATACGAGTACGTTTGCCTTACCTGCTATCTCAGAACCTGGAGCCTTCTTAGAACCTACAGCAGGAACGAGTGCTGCGTCAGCCTGAAGCTCACCGTCTATCTTGAGGTTTGGATCAAGTTCCTTGGCAATCTTTGTAGCCTCTACAACCTTGTCGACTACCTCGTGAGAAGCAGAGCCCTTTGTAGAGAATGAGCACATAGCCACACGTGGATCAGTGAAACCTGCAACTGAACGTGCTGTCTGTGCAGCGCAAACTGCAATCTGACCGAGCTGGTTAGCGTCTGGCATTGGAGTAACGGCAACGTCAGCGAATACGAGAACACCGTTCTCACCATACTCTGGTTTGTCGGTAATCATAAGCATAGCGCCTGATACGCAAGAGATGCCAGGAGCAGTCTTGATAATCTGCAGTGCAGGACGCAGTGTGTCGCCAGTTGTAGAGAGAGCACCAGAAATCTGACCGTCAGCGCCCTCAGTCTTGATGATAAGGCAGCCGAGGTAGAGAGGGTTCTTAACGAGCTCGCGAGCCTTCTCTATAGTCATGCCCTTCTTCTCGCGAAGCTTCTGCAGGAGCTGTGCCAGTTCCTCAGACTTCTCATAGTTCTCAGGGTCGATGAGTGTAGCCTTGCCGATGTTCTTCAGGTTGTGCTGCTTTGCAAGAGCATCAACCTTTGCTGGGTTACCGATAAGGATAAGGTCTGCAATCTCCTGTTCCAAAACCTTGTCTGCTGCGATAAGTGTGCGCTCCTCCTCTGCTTCAGGGAGCACGATGCGCTGCTTGTTTGCCTTAGCACGCGCTACGATCTGTTCGATTAAACTCATTTTTTTTGATGTTTTTATATGTTATTTATATGATTGTTGTCCTGTTGAATCTGATTTCTCTACTATGGTTTGTGTCCGTCAGGGCGAGAACCATAAACCGTAAACCATAAAACATAAACGACTAAAGTTCCTCCGTAAGTATCGCCTCAAGGTTCTCTGCCGACAGTCGAAGCCTGAACTGTCCTTTTATTGCGGCAGATATACGTCCGGTCTCCTCAGAAACCACTATCGCGACGGCATCGGAAGCCTGCGATATACCCATGGCAGCACGATGTCGCAGTCCGAGTTCGCGTGGTATGTTGAGGTCGTGGCTTACCGGTAATATACATCCGGCGGCCTTGATGCGTTTCTGACTTATAATCATGGCACCATCGTGCAGTGGAGAATTCTTGAAAAATATGTTCTCTATAAGACGCTGGTTGATGTTTGCGTCAACCAAGTCTCCGGTGGCAACGATGTCATCGAGGGGAGTGCCGCGCTCTACTACTATCAGTGCACCGCACTTTGCCCTTGCCATGTTGATGCATGCCATGACGATAGGCATGATAGCTTCGCGTTCGTCAGACTTCTTTACGTCCTTACGTGCAAACCAGTTTAGCAGCCTGTGCAGTTTGTTGTGCTCTCCCAGACTGTAAAGGAATTTCTTTATCTCCTCTTGGAACAATACGATGATGGCAAGTGCACCCACGCTGACGAACTTGTCGAAGATGGCACCGGTGAGTCGCATCTCAAGTACTTGCGAGACGAGCAGCCACACCATGATAAATGCCAGGATGCCGACGAACACGTTAAGCGTTCTCGATTCACGCATGAACCGATATGTGGAGTATAGCACTATTGCGACCAACAATATGTCTATAGCGTCTTTTATGCCAAAGGATATAAACAAGTTTTTTTTAGTTATTACTATTAAGGTGGGTTCTAAAAATTCCCACGAGTTAAATTAATCAATTATGTGAATATCATTATGTCATCTTTTTGTTTTCTTTCGGTGCAAACTGTTA
>DGHL01000035.1 GCA_002392645.1 Prevotellaceae bacterium UBA3849 | reverse complement strand
GACTGGCATGGGCCATCACCGTACATAAGAGTCAAGGCATGACGTTCGATAAACTCTATCTTGACCTCAGCAGAGGAATGTTTGCAGCAGGTCAATTCTACGTAGCGCTGAGCCGTGTTCGTTCACTGAGTGGACTTTTTCTGTCACGTCCCATCATTCCTCAGTATGCACATACAAGTCGTGAGGTATTGATATATGCCGGTGACTACAACGACGAGCAGGTTATCAATAGTGAGATTGAGAGCGGAAAGGCTGTTTATCAGTTACTGCGCCATCACGACTACGATGAAGCTGCCAAGCAGTATCTGTTGTTAGTGCAGAAGAAGGCTGAGGCTGGTGACATCAAGGAGGCCATGCAACAGGCCAAGCGATTCTTGGATACCGTTATCTGTGATGATGAGTTGTTCGGCAGTATTGAGGAGATTCCTGCATCGTTGAAGGAGGCTGACCACTGGGCACCGAAGTTTCTTGTTGCTTTATTGAGCCTCTACGCAGGTAAATATGAGCAGGCATTAGAGTTCGTGGATATCGTGTTGTCTCACCATCAGTGTCAAGAGGCACTTTACGTGAAGTTGCGCTGTCTGGTTAAAATGGAGCGATACAAGGAGGCTAATGCCGTTAACGTACTGATGGACAATGTGCTCAATATGTCAACACCCGATGCCAAAGTACTCTTTTCTATTGCCATGCTCAACGAACAGTACATTGGTGACCATGGTCTGAATCTTATGCAGGAGCTGATCAAGGTAAAACCCAAGTACAACAAGGGCATCTTAGCACTACGTTACCTAATGAAACAGAGGGGGCTGGTGCTGATAAAGACATCGGACGAGCCTCGAGAGCTGGTGGACGACTTCAACTCGGACATTCCAGAGGAAGAATTTGCCCAGATGTTGGTGACGGCGCGTGTGGAAGCACCAAAGGCAGTAGAATACCTGCTTCGACTCATAAGAAGGCAGGGATTTGCTGCCGGTTAGAAAATCGTAGAGTTCATATACAAGGTTGAGAATTTCTGTGGCGGTGTATTGGGGGCTGATTTAACAGACAACGTTTATGCAAATGACAAATGTCGTAAGTTTGTCGCAAGTTCTGCTAACTAACAGACAAAAGAAAATGGTAAATTTTATAAAAAACAGAATACAGGCATGGGCAGGGCAAAGAGAATTCACTGAATTTACTTTTTGAAAGAGTAGGTTTAATGTGGAAATGTATTTGCTTTGATGGATGAATTCATAGTTAGATAGAGAGGAAAACGGTTGCTCCGAGTGAAAAATGAGAATTGAATAAAGGTAAAAGCACACCTCCAAGTAAAACCTTCGGCAATCCCGTTAGTGGAGAAATAGAACAATGCTGAAATGTAAAGTTTTCTTAAAAAATATTCATTTGGCGCAGTTTGGGCATGTAAAAGCTATCATTTTACTGTGCAAAAGCATAGGGATTACATCGTAAAAGCATAGGTTTTAGGGGGTAAAAGCTATCATATTACATGGTAAAAGCATAGCTATTAGCCGAAAAAGCCGTATTTCCGGAATTCCGAAAATACGGCTTTTTCGTTTTTGGCGGTTTACAGCCACGGTATCAAATTCTGCCCTCGTTCTGGCATATCTGTCCACTGACTTCGTTTTAACACGCCTATGGACGAGTTTTCTGAAAAGTGGAAAAACAGAACAAAATGAGGTTACTTCGCTCCACCGCCAAGGGCGATGTAGAGTGCTATGACTGCCTGTGTGGCATCATACAGGTTCTGAGCCTCTGACAACTGGGCGTTGAGCAGCGACTCCTGGGCCGTAAGCACTTCTATGTAGCTTGCCTTACCATTGTTCATCAGTTCGTGAGTACCTTTGTATGCCTCATGAAGCACCTCCACCTGACGGTGATAGTAGCCTTGTTTCTCACGCGCTGTCTCACAGTCTGCCATGGCTTCATTGACCTGATTGCCTGCATCGATGACGGTCTGCACGTATTTCTTCTGCAGATCCTCCTCGGTAAGCTGCGCTATCTTATAGTTGGCCTTTATCTGTCCCCTTGCAAATATCGGCTGAGCAAGCGAAGCGACGGCACTGAGCAACAGTTTGCCAGGATTGACGATGATGCCATTATTGTTGGTCCAGCCTGCCGAGCCGGTCAACGTGATGGTTGGGAAGAATGCTGCACGTGCTCCCTGCGTGTTGTAGAATGCCTCCTCCATATAGCAGTTGGCAAGACGTATGTCTGGTCGCAGGTTTAGCATGTCGGCCGGCACACCGAGTTTCAGGAACTTATTATCAAATATATATTGTCCGCCGCTTGCAGAATGCTGTGCCCCAGACAGCCACTTAGAACGATTGATATGCTGCGGTGTCGCCGCCATCAAACTGCAGATACTGTTCTCCGCAGAGCGAATGTTGCGACGTACGTCAGCTATCTGTGCCTTCACGCTGAGCCATGATGCCTCTTGCTGATTGACGGCGGTAGAGAAAGCCTGTCCATTCTCCCACAATGCAGTCTGGGTGTCAAGGGAAGCCTTCCACAGACTGTCGGTCTGAATGAGTATATCCAGTTCGCGGTCAAGCATCTGCAACAGATAGTACTGCTGTGCAGTGGCAGAGATAAGGTTGACACGCACCGACTCCTCATTCAACTGAGACTGCAAGAGTATGGCCTTTGCCGCACGCTTCTTGTTTGTGATAGAGCCAAACAAGTCAACATCCCAAGACAACTGCAGCGGCAGGTTGTAAACCTTGGTGACGGGAGCGCCATCAAAACTTGACAATGAGCCTTGTGGTGAGAAGAAGAGAGACGGCAGATAGGCCAGTTTGGCAGCCTTTAGCGCAGCCTCGCTTTTCTCTATGGCAATGCGTGCAGAGTTGAGGTCGGTATTATTTGCCAACACCTGTTCTATGAGCTGCTGTAACAAAGGGTCGGTGAAGATGTCACGCCATGACATCTGTGCTACAGACGCACTGCCCTCTGCAGTACTGCCGAACGCCTGTCCGTTGGCATTGTTGCCAAAGATGCCACTGGGCGTTTCAACCTTTTGTTCGTATTTGTCATATAGGCCGCAGCCTGTGAGCAGAGAGCCCACGAGTGCTGCGATGAGTATATTCTTAATCTTCATAATTTAAAGAGACCCACCCCGCCCCTCCCAGTGAGGGAGGGAGAAGTGATTAGTTAAGGTGATGAATTAGAAAGAGACCCACCCCAACCCTCCCTGAGAGGGAGGGAGAAGTGAAAAGCGTAACTGCATGCCGAGCGATGAATTATGCATTATTAATTATGAATTATTATTTACTCCCTGATACTTCTCGTGCAGCTTCTGGAACACGATAAAGAATGCCGGCACGACGAAGAGAAGGGCAATGGTGCCTACGCTCATACCGCCTATGACGCCGAGGGCAAGGGCACGGTTACCATTGGCTCCGGCGCCACCCGCTATCACGAGAGGTATCATACCGATAATCATCGTGGCAACAGTCATCAAGATAGGACGCAGACGCTCCTTGCACGCCTCGAAAGCGGCTTCCGGAATGCTCATGCCCTGAGCGCGACGCTCTGAGGCAAATTCTGTAATCAGGATGGCTGTCTTTGCCAGCAAGCCTATCAGCATGATGACGCCCGTCTGCAGATAGATGTTATTGTCCATGCCTGGCAAGCCCATCAGGTTACCGAGATAAGCAAAGATGAAGGCGCCCATCAGTCCGAACGGCACACTGAACAGCACCGCCCACGGTGTGAACCATGAGTTATAGAGCGATGCCAGGATGAGATAGATAAGGATGGCACAGATGACATAGATGAGAGCCGTAGCGTTAGAGTTAGCAGCCTCCTCCAATTCACGTGACATACCGCTATACTCGTATGTGGCTGTTGGTGGCATCTCCTCTTGGAACACCTCGGCTATCACCTTGTGAACGTCGCCCTCCGTGTAGCCACCACCAGGAGTGATGTAACACGTGATACTCTGCAGCAGGTTGAAATGCTCGATGTTTGCAGGGCCTACTATTTCCTTCAGACTGACAAACTCAGATATAGGTGCCATGCTGCCGTCCTTTACTTGTACGAAGATATTGTCGAGCGATGACGGGTCGAGGCGATACTCAGGCGATGCAGAAGCCATGATGCGATATACCTTACCGAACTGATTGAAGTTACCGATATAGGCACCACCGCAGAATGAGCCCAACGTATTGAGCACTACTTCCGGTGTAAGACCGGCACGAGTGCACTGAGCTGCATCTACATCAACCTGATACTTAGGAAATCGCTCAGAGTAGGTTGACATGGTGGAAGACACTTCCGACCGCTCAGACAGTTTGTTCAGGAAGCGCTCGGTATGCTTGGCAAACTCCGACAGGTTGCCGTCGGTAGGATCTTCTACTATCAGGCTGATGTCGTTGCTCGAACCATAGCCTGGAATCTGTGGCATTTGGAATGGCAGCACCGTCAAGTTCTTGAGGTCCATACAATCTAAGTAGAAGCGATACATGACGAGGTCTATCAAGTGGTTGATACCAGAACGGTCGTCCCAATTCTTCAGGCGCACTACCATAGTGGCATAGTTAGAACCGGCACCCGACAACATACCATAGCCGCAGGTCATGGAGAAGCTCTCCAGTTCGGGAATCTTCTTCACCTTATCTTCTACCTTCTTCACCATCTCGCGAGTTTGCTTCAGCGTAGTTCCCTCCGGAGCCTGCACCTCTACAAGGAATACGCCCTGGTCTTCCTGAGGTACGAGGCCTGAAGGCAAACTCTTCATGAAGAATACGAGCAGTACAGCAGCCGCTACCAGCAGTCCCCATGCCAGGAAGGGGCGCTTGATAAACTTCTGCACGCTCTTGCTGTACTTGTTATAGATGGCACTGTAGCTGGCAGTGTAGGCCTTCTTCGTATAATATGTCAACCCCTTTCCTTCCTTCTTTCCTTCCGTCACGCGCATCATGATAGCGCAGAGGGCCGGACAGAGCGTGAGGGCTGATATGCACGACAGTCCCACGCTGGAGGCTATTGTCACACCAAACTGAGTGAAGAACGTACCCGACGTACCAGGCATAAACATCACGGGGACGAACACCGCCATGAATACCAGCGTACATGACACGACAGCCACCGACACTTCGTTCATAGCCTGGCGGGTAGCTTCTCTGGCATCGCTGATGCCGCCCTCTATCTTCGCCATAACAGCCTCAACCACCACGATGGCATCGTCAACCACCGTACCGATAGCCAGCACGAGGGCAAACAACGTCAGGATGTTAAGCGAGAAACCTGCCAGTGAAACAACGGCGAATGTACCCAGCAATGATACTATAATGGAGATAGACGGAATGATGGTGGCCTTTATGTTCTGCAGGAAGAAGAACACCACGAGGACCACGAGGATGATGGCTATGACAAGCGTCTCCACTACGTTGTGGATTGCAGCAAAAAGGAAGTCGTCACTGGTCATCATGGTTACGAACTCCAGTCCGGCAGGCATCGTCTTCTTCGCCTCTTCAAACATCTTGTTGATGCTGGCGTTCACCTGAGTGGCATTAGCACCAGGTGCAGCGAACACCATGAAGAGAGCGCCCGGACGGTCCTGTATGTTAGACGTGAAGTTGTAGCTCATGGCACCGATCTTCACCTCTGCCACGTCGCTCAGCTGCAGCATACCACCGTCACTGGTTCGCAGCACGATGTCGTTGAACTCCTCAACGGTCTTCAGCGTACCCTTGTACTGCATATTATATTGGTAAGAATTGCCCGACTGCTCACCTAAAGTACCCACAGCCGACACGAAGCTCTGTCCGCCAATGGCAGCGAAGACATCGTTTGGGGTCAGTCCGTACTGAGCCATCACATCGGGCTTCAGCCAGATGCGCAGGGCATAGGTGTTGCCAAGGCTCTGCACGTTGCCCACTCCCGTGATACGCATCAGTCGCGGTTTGATGTTGATATCGACATAGTTCGACACGAAGTCCTCATCATACTTGCCATCGGCACTCTTCACGGCGAAAATACGCAAGATGTTGCTCTGCTGTTTCTGCACAGACACACCCACCTTATTCACATCGGCAGGGAGCAAAGCCTGCGCACGACTCACGCGGTTCTGCACGTTCACCGCTGCAAGGTCGGCATCGGTGCCCTGCTTGAAATAGACGTTAATCTCCACATCACCGTTAGACGAAGCTTTTGATGAGATGTAGGTCATGTCCGTAACACCGTTGATAGCCTCTTCGAGCGGCTGTACCACTGCCTTCATCACAGTATTCTCGTCTGCACCTGTATAGCTGGTAGTCACTGCCACCGTAGGCGGTGCTATGTCGGGATATTGCTCCACCGGCAGTGTACTCATAGAGATATAACCCACCAGGGCTATCACTACAGAGATGGCACATGCCATCACATATTTGTTAATAAATATATTATTCTTCATTCAGATACTCACTTTTTATTTTTCACTTTCTCCTCAGGGAAGAGTACCTTCTGCCCCTCTGTCACGTTGTTGGCACCCGTGGATATAATCTTCTCGCCCACCTTCAAGCCTGTGGTTACGATAAAGTCCTTGCCATTGCCGGTATCCAGGGTCTTTATTTCAACGGCTGTGGCAGTGCTGTCAGCCTTCACCTTATATACCTGCGACTTATCCTGCAGGCGAACTACGGCGCTTTGTGGAATCACTATGACATTCTTTTCAGCAAATGACATGACAATAGTGCCCTGAATGCCAGAATACAAATGTCCGTCAGGATTAGGGAAAGACACCTTGGCAGTAAGTGAGCCCGTCTCTGAATTTACTACTCCCGTAAGGCTGACCACACGTCCCTTGTGAGGATACTTCGTGCCATTCTTCATCACAAACGTAGCTTCCGGCAATTTTGCTATGTACTTATCCATCTCGTCTGCATTAATGCCGTAATGTACCATCTCTTCTATGATGGCCTCGTTCACTGAGAACTCAGCATACATCGTGGTGTTGCCACTGAGAATAGTCAGTTCACTCATTGGCGATACCTGGTCGCCCACACGCACCGGGATGCTGCCCGTCACTCCCGATACTGGGGCGGTGATGGTACAGAAGCCCAACTCCACCTTGGCACGGTTCACGGCAGCACGTGCCTGAGCCACTGCTGCCTGAGCCTGCTTGTAGGCATTCTCGCTGTTGCTGAGCATATAACTGCTCACGATTTTCTTGTCAAAGAGGTTCTTGTTCGACTCATACTCCAACTTGGCAGAGTTCTCCTGTGCCTTGGCTGCCTGCAGGTTAGCCTGTGCAGCCTCCAACTCCAGTCGAGCATTGCGCGAATCGATAATAAAAAGCGTCTGACCCTTTTTCACCTGTTGACCCTCAGTCACACAAATCTTCATCAACTGTCCGCTCGCCTGTGGGGTAATCGTCACATCGTTGCTACCTTTCATCTTAGCACTAAACTTATAGGGCAGTTCAATATCCGATTTCTTCACAGTCATCGTCTCGAATGATGACTGAGTCTCCTGAGGCACATCCACTCCACATGCTGTCAGCATGAGCGGTGCCAGCAATAAAGTAATATACTTATTCATTGTTTATAGGTATTATTATAATAGTTTTTAGTTGATAATTAAGGTATTACATTCTTGGTTACATATCCTGGCATAAACTTCGCAGGACACTCTCACAAACATGGTTTTTAGTTATGATTTTCTATGTTTTCTGATTTTCTTTTATAATTATTAAGTTTTGGCAAAGATACGAATTAATTTTAACTCGCACAATTAATAATAGGGAAAAATAGCAATTGAATACATCTTTTAACACTTCGGCGCAAATCTGCAACTATTTTGTCAAGTTTTCTTTATTACGATTTGAAAACCGACAACAAATCGTGATAAAAGAGGATGAATGGGAGGAACTAAGGCAGCGATTCCCAATAGATTGCGTCTCCTATAGTGTAAAACACCTCGTTGCCTACCCTGCAGATAGCTGTGGTGCCCTGTGGCAGGTGGCGCAGGAGTTGACCGTCAGGCGATGTGATGCATGCCTCGTTTGCCGATGCTATACCTACGCATCTCGATGTCTGGAAATACCTGTGGAACACCTTATCGTCAGTATATTTCTCCTTCACCTTCATCTTCTCGTTCAACACGTAGATAGTTCCGTCGTCAACCTTCACGAAACATCCGTCGGCAGGTGTCTGCACCTTCTTAAATACCTGTCCGTCATCATCCTTGGCATAGAATACCGCATTGACGTATATACGTTCCAACGCACCGTCAGAGCGTTTCCAGTTGAGCATAGCCTGCGACACTTTGCTGCCACTCTCACTGTCGTAGCAGGCTATAAACGGCTTGCACACCTGTTCCTTCACTATCGGTGCCACTCCCCTATCGTCAGCTTCCAGCATCTTCCTTACATAGCCCTCGTTGATAAGATACAGTCGTTTGCCTACGCGCTGCAGCCTGCACCTGCCCGTGGCCGGATGTGCAGCGGTCCACTGCGCACGCAACCATCTGTTATAGCACGTCACATGTCGCCTGTCTGACACATATATCCTGCCTCCTCTTACCAATACGGGCATGTCGCCACCCTGCACCGGTTCGTCGTATGCACAGTAATCTATATTGCCTGCACCACGACTTACAAGGCACAACTGATCGGCAACCACCAGTGCAACCGTATCTGACACAGCATACATGCCACCGTTCATGCCCTGCACGAACTCATAGTTTATGCGATATCGCCACAGCGTGTCGCCGGAACTCACGTTGAAGCCCTTCAGTATCAGTCCCGGTTCCTTTACGTTCTTCTTAACTGCCAGCGCCATATCGGTGCGTTCGTCATAGCGAAAGCCACCAATGCCAGGCTCGCTCCATGATGCCACGCCGCGCTGCGGGTCTATCAGCGATATGTTCCACAGCAATCCCCAGTCGCGCATCACCATCAGGCCGTAGCGTGTAGGTGACACCTTGCCACGCTCTGTGTCCATCTCTTCCGACATCCACGACAGCGTACGGCTTTCGAGGTCGAAGATGCCATAGCGTGCAGTCCTGCCCGTCTGCGTAAATGTAATGCAGATATACGACGAGTCAGTGCTCAGCGTCATATTGCTTACATGGTATGGCATGACATAGCTGCCTGATTCCGTTTCCTGCTGCGCCGAAACCGACAGCGTAGCAAGCAGGCATATAAATAATGTATATATCCTTAAAAATAAGGTCTTTGTATGTATCATGACTCTTCTTTGGCTATGTATATGGTAAAGCCAGCACAAAGTTAGTCAAAATATTTCTAACTGCAAAATGCACGGCAAGAAAAGGTGCCTTAGGATAATCGTTTCTTGACAATACGGCTGTAAATACCCGCACAAAAAGCACCTACGTAGCCTTCATGAGGTAGAATCGGTGATATTTGAAACATTTTGGGTAGTATTTTGTCTAATTTTTCTTTGGTGTCATGAAAAAACTTGGTAATTTTGCAAACGGAAAATCAAGTTTTTTCCGCAATGCCTGAACAAAAGATACTTAAACAATACTATACGATGAAAAAATCAAGGATATTAATTGCTGCCGTATTGATGACGTCAGTGTGTGGCGGTGTCATGGCGCAGAAGACCTCTTCTACCGGCGCTCCATACTTGTTGTCGCAGTCGGTTGACATGAGCCAGCAGTTTGTGCAACCTACTAACACGCTGTTTTGTGCCGACTCACTGGTAAGCTTCGACCCCACCACCGGCGTGGGTACGTTGCAGTGGAGCCGTAACGAGATGCATGCCCGTCAGGCTTTCAATACCAACGGCTACTGGGTTACGCCACTGCAGAACCTGGACTTCCCCGGTCCGGCATACGACCAGAGTCCGCAGCTGGAGTTCAGGGTGGAGCCGGTGAACGACCGCACGGTGAGGGTGCGCTTCTTTACCTGTCCGATAATACCGAAGGATGACCCCGATGAGCTGATGCTCGTGCAGAAGCCGGCAGTGGATATGAGTGCATGGAGATGCACCAAGACCGACAAGGGATATACCCTGACATCAGGCAAGGGCGCAATAGAGATACAGCAGTATCCGTGGCGCATCATAGTGCGCGATGCAGAGGGACGCGAGCTTACACGCACGCGCCACCTGCTGGACAATGACTCTACGCAGGTGAAGACGCAGCCGTTCTCATTTATAAAGCGTGGCGATGACAACGGCAGGATGATAGAGCCGGTGTTCAGTCTGAAACCATCAGAGCGCATATACGGTTGCGGTGAGTCGGCGACGTCGTTGAACAAGGCAGGGCAGAAGCTCAACCTCTTCGTGACCGACCCTCAGGGGCCGGAGACGCCTGACATGTATAAGCCAATACCGTTCTATTTCTCTAACAGAGGCTATGGCGTGTTCATGCACACGGCTGCACCTGTGACCGTGGACTTCGGAAATTCTTACATAGGCAGCACACGCCTGTTCATGGCAGACGAGACGGCTGACCTCTTTATTATGCTCGGCACTCCGAAGGAGATACTGGGCGAATACACCGCACTGGTGGGAAGGCCGGAGACACCGCCGCTGTGGAGCTTCGGACTATGGCAGAGTCGTATATCATACTTTACGGAGAAGGAGGGACGCGACGTGGCAAAGCGTCTTCGTGACAATAAGATACCGTGTGACGTAATACACTTTGACACAGGATGGTTTGAGACCGACTGGCAGTGTGACTACCAGTTCAGCCATAACTTCAAGGATGCGCAGAAGATGCTGAGCGACCTGAAGAAGGACGGTTTCCATACTTGTCTGTGGCAGTTGCCTTACTTCACCCCGAAGAACCGTTACTTCAAGTACCTCGTGGAGAACGATATGGCGGTGAAGAATGCCGGCGGTGGACTGCCGTATGAGGATGCCGTGCTCGATTTCTCCAATCCTCAGACCGTGAGCTGGTATCAGGGACAGCTGGAGGGATTGCTCAAGCAGGGCGTGGCAGTGATAAAGGTGGACTTCGGTGAGGCTGGACCATACCTCAACGGGGTATATCACAGCGGGCGCACCGGACTGTATGAGCACAACCTCTATCCGCTGCGCTATAATAAAGCGGCATACGACATCATAAAGAAGACCAACGGCGAGGGTATCATCTGGGCCCGCTCTGCATGGGCCGGCAGCCAGCGTTTCCCGTTGCACTGGGGAGGTGATGCCGCCACCACTGATGCAGGACTGTTGGGCTCTGTGCGCTGCGGACTGTCGATAGGTTTGTCGGGCTTCTCTTTCTGGTCTAACGACATTGGCGGCTTTGTGACGAAGAGCCCGGAGAACCTGTACCGTCGCTGGATGCCTTACGGTATGCTGACGAGTCACAGCCGTGTGCATGGCGTGGAGACAGAGCCGTGGCTATATGACGAGAAGTTCGTGGAGTATTTCCGTGAGTGCTCCGAACTGAAATACCGCCTTATGCCATACGTATATGAGGAGGCGAAGAAATGTGCCGACGAGGGACTGCCCATGCAGCGTGCACTGCTGCTGGACTATCCTGACGATCCGGGGGCATGGCTCGTGGAGGATGAGTATCTCTTTGGCGAGAAGATGCTTGTGGCTCCTATGCTTGAGGAGGGAAAGGGCCGCAACGTGTATCTGCCTGGCAAAGACAGTTGGGTGGACTACCAGACCGGGCGCGAGTATAGCGCCGGTTGGCACAACATAGAGTGCGGCCGCCTGCCGATAGTGATATTGGTAAGGAAGGGCGCTACGATAAAGACCGTTCCCGTGGCACTGTCAACGCAGTGGATAGACTGGAGCAAGGTGGAGGAAAAGAAGTACTAAAGGTGGGTTCTAAAAATTCCCACGAGTTAAATTAGTCAATCATATAAATATCATTTTGTCATCTTTTTGTTTTCTTTCGGTGCAACCTGTTAACTTCTGCGGTCACATAGCCCGCTATGCTCCCTTATCAGCTAACATTTTGCCCTC
>DGHL01000101.1:12104-19474 GCA_002392645.1 Prevotellaceae bacterium UBA3849 | reverse complement strand
ACAGGTGCTACTACAATCGAATGTTGCAAGGTCTTACAAAAAATCCAAGGAATAAGAATCAGCATCCTATCCCTTGGAATCGTATCATTATAACCTTGATGTAATATTACTGATTAAAGGTGGGTTCTAAAAATTCCCACGAGTTAAATTAGTTAATTACATGAATAACATTATGTCATATTTTTGTTTTCTTTTGGTGCAAACTGCTAGCTTCTGCGGTCACATAGCCCGCTATGCTCACTTATCAGCTAACATTTTGCCCTCGAAATAAATTCAAAAATCTGACAGTGGGAATTATTAGAACCCACCTTAATTCTGACCATAAAAAGTCCCCATCCTCTACATCTTAATATTTATAAAAGCCCCACGTCTGTCCATTCCCACTCAGGAGCAGTCGATCATCCGTAATACATTCAACACGCAAACGAATATTCTCAAATGGTTTGAAACCAAAATCATCTTCCACGATAAGAGTGTCCTGCGCCTGCCGTTCTATAGAATAGCATTGTATAAACAAACTATCTCCATCTTTCACGAAATGCCCCCACACTCCCCCAACACCAAGTTCATCGATATATGCGAGATTACCAGAGAACCTCACATACTTAGTATCAGAGTCATTCATGCGCCACTGTCCAAGCAAGTCGCCAGCCTCATTTCCCTCCTGGCATGCAGCCATCAGCACAACGCACAAAACGACGATATATATATTCTTAAAAAATTTTGCCATGATATCCTATCCTAATATTAAAAGTAGAACAATCGCCATATATATTTCCCTTACTCAAGCCATACGCAGCACTAACATTCCATGCGTTCAGGTTATACGAACCCTGTATCATTGCATCAAAAGAGTGATGTCTTCTTGCAAGCGGAGCATAATAAGTGCCCCACCCTTCCCTATATGAGCCACGCAACATGTATGACAACCGACCTGTCAACTCGCCCCTTACTCCCACATGCCATGCCTTTACGCGCGTATCATGAAAGTCAGAGTATCCATCCTTATTATATATAGGTGAAGTTATCAGTGCCACACCAGGCACCATTCCGTAATATTGATACCCACCATAGAAATAATGGTTATAATAATTATCTGCGCCTGTGACAAACTCCGTAATCTGACTACGTATCGGCTCTGGATAGTCAGCGTTGTCCCAATGCAGCGGACCAGACTGATTAGTACTTTGGAAATACTCAAACACTGCCGCCCTCACAATCTGCCTGCCTGGCGACGTATTACTATACTGCAAGCCCCACAGTCCGTCGTAACCATTTCCCTTACGCACACCCGAACCATCCTCAAACGGATTATCGAGATAAGCCTGCACACGATGACATGGTGTTATATTGCATCCCACCTGATACGTCATCACGCCCACATGATTTCCAAACACCCAATCCTCCAGAGCCTCATGCTCAAAATATTCATCATCACCCAACGGCAGTATTACATTCAGGAAAGCGTTCATATTGGCAGGTTTTTCAATAACTTTCATTGTACCGTCTGAAAAATCCCTATGCGTACCTCCAAACTGCACTGCATGTTCTATCCCTATCATTGCAAAGAACCTTTTATTTGGGTTACTGCGTATATACAAATGCTTCTGATGGTAATACACACCAGAAATGTATGACATATTCACCCCATTCGAGTTCATCATCACATCCCGGCGATAATCGCCGTCAAGAAACCTGCCATACCCTATTTCAAAGTTCACCTGCACCCATTCCTTCGTATAAGGTACTGTCAGAAACCCATTCGTTCCCACGCGCACCTGCGGAATCGGTTTCGCATTAGTGCCCTTAACAAACGAGCCGACGGACAGGCTGTCATCACGTACCACCTGACGCTCTTCATGGTTTCCTGCCTCAACAAACAATATCTTGTTTGCCAATCTCAGGTAACACTGTTGCAGATACACCTTATGATCTGCATGAAGTGATGCCACAGCATCAACACATCCAGCAAGGTTCCAACTTCCGCCTATACGATGATTCAGATTGACCGCCGCACGCATATACGCAGTATTACTACGGGTGCCCAATATATGATGACGATTAGTCACCAACTGATACGCATTATAGTCTCCCGTACCAAATGCCGCCTCAGCAGCCACATCATACGTCACATTGGTCCTCGCTGTGCCCTCCACACCTTCCGCATACACATATCTCACACACGACAATGCTATCATGAGTACAAATGCAAAGCGAAACAAGTCTATAGAAAAGCTCTTCATATATCATTCGTCACCGTCGGCGACCTGTCTTCTTATTCTTATATATATAATGTGTATTACCTTCCCGTTATCTCTTAGAATAGATATTGGAAAATCAGATGCAAAGGTAATTATTTTTTTTCAAAGAAACGCTGTTACTTGTCATTTTTATATACAACAGTACAGAGAAACGCGGAATTTGCCCATGATATTTTCAAGACCTCATGCTTTTTCTCTCCGCAACAGTATCTAAATTGAGATTTTTTTATTACTTTTGCACTCGAAATATACTTACAACTACAAAACAATATTCACATCATGAGAAAAAAAATTCAATTGCTGCTGTCCTTGATATGCGCAACCGCAACTATCGGCATGGCAGAGACGAAGACCGTCACATCACCTGACGGCAAACTTTGCGTTGACATCAACTGCCACGACGGAATACTGACCTACAACGTATGCTACGACGGCAAGGAAATGATGCAGAACTCAAGACTCGGCCTCAACACCGAGATGGGCGACTACAGCAAAGCCCTGACAATAAAGTCGCATCGCGAGAGCGCCATCGACTATACATATACCATGCGTGGCACAAAAGCGCGAGGTAATAACTACAAGGCAAACAAACTTGAACTTGACCTCACTGCCGAAGGCACACAGCGCATCATGACTCTTACCATGCAGGTAAGCAACAACGACATTGCCTATCGCTATATGTTTGAGGGCGCCAAGACCACTTTCCGCGATGAGCCACGCCGCACCACGATATACTCCGAAGCAAGCAGTTTTCTGTTTCCTGACGGGACAACCACCTTTATCTGTCCGCAGATAGACGGCGACCACAAAGGTTGGATGAGCACGAAACCAAGCTACGAGGAAGATTACATTGCCGATGACGCCATGAACAAGAAGTCGAAATTCGGCAAGGGCTATACCTTCCCATGCCTTTTCCGAATCGGTAACGATGGTTGGGCACTCGTCAGCGAAACCGGCGTAGGTTCCAACTACTGCGGCAGTCACCTGAGCGACTACCACGATGGCGAAGGCTACACGATAGCATACCCTGACCCCAGCGAGAACCACGGACTGAGTGCTGCCACGCCAGCCATTTCCCTACCTGGCAGCACGCCATGGCGCACCATAACCATCGGCACTACCCTCAAACCGATAGTAGAAACCACCATAGCATACGACGTCGTTGAGCAGATGTACGAGCCACGTGAGCAATACAAGCCTGGTCGCTACACATGGTCTTGGCTGATATGGCAGGACAATTCCGTAAACTATGACGATCAGGTAAGTTTCATCAACACCGCCGCCGCCATGGGTTACGAATACTGCCTCGTAGATGGATTCTGGGATGTGCAGATAGGTCGTGAGCGCATAGAGCAGCTAAGCCAATATGCACGCTCAAAAGGCGTCAGTCTCATGCTATGGTACAACAGCAACGGCTACATCAACGATGCTCCACAGGGACCACGCAACTGTATGAATACAAGTATTGCACGTGAACGCGAAATGGCTTGGATGGAGAAGATTGGCGTAAAGGGCATAAAGGTTGACTTCTTCGGCGGTGACAAACAGCAGACCATGCAACTTTATGAGGATATCCTCAGCGACGCCAATCGACACGGCATACAGGTAATATTCCATGGCTGCACTCTGCCTCGTGGTTGGGAGAAGATGTACCCAAACTTCGTTGCCTCTGAAGCCGTCCTGGCTTCCGAAAACGTATATTTCGATGAGCGTCACGCCAAGTCAGAGGGCTTCGAACTTACCATGCATCCCTTCTGCCGCAATGCCGTGGCTTCCATGGATTGGGGCGGCACCATGATGAACCACCATATGAGTCGCGACAACAAAAGCCGTCACCGCCGCTATACCAGCGACACGTTTGAGATGGCGGCAGCTATTATCAATCAGACTTCTATACAGTGCATTGACCTGCAGGAGAGCAACCTTACGGAACTACAGCCTTTCCAACTTGACTTTCTCAGGAACGTGCCTACCACATGGAACGAAACGCAATTCATCGACGGATATCCTACTAAATACGCCATACTCGCACGTCAGAGCACCGACGGCAAGTGGTATGTTGCGGGTCTGAACGGCGAAGCGACGTCAAAGACGCTGACTCTCAATCTGCCTATGTTTGCAGGCAAGACCGTAGCACTCTACAATGATGCTCCTGCAAAGAAGGGAGACTTATTCGCCATACCAACCAAGACTACAGTAAAGGTCAGCAAGAACGGAAAACTTAAAGTTTCCCTGCAACCTATGGGAGGCATAATTATAACTGAATAAGCCAAGAAACTACATACACATAAGGTGGATGCTGTATTTCCCACCGTAATTGACAAAATTGTCCGTAATTCTTACCAAAGCAAGAATTACGGACAATTTTTATATTTTGGGTTTGACAATGGTTACCTGCTTAATAGGTTTTATAGGCATACTGGGCTTTATGGGAACCATCACCCTGTCAAACCGTCCATGGTATTCTTCATTTTTCACTCTTCACTTTTCACTTTTCACTCTGAGCGAAGCGAAGTCACTGTCCCAGGAAAATATTCACTATCTGGTTGGCATCAGCCATGGTGATTGCTTTGTCACCGTTTACGTCTGCTGCAGCCACATTGAAGTTCGCGATGCTTGACGGGTCCGTTGACAGGAAGTAGTTCACTACCATGTTGGCATCTGCCATCGTTATACTGCCGTCACCGTTCACGTCGCCGAGGATGTATGGTTTCTCTATCACCACTGCGGTGCCTGCAACTGGAACAAGAGTCAAGACAAGACCAGTTCCTATCTTTCCACTTCCTGACGCTGTTGCAACAACTCGGCAGAAGGTGTTTGAAGCAGGATCGAATGCAGTGCGTGACGGTGATGTCACCTTGTAGCCGTCGGCTGGACTGAAACCGCCGAGGGTATTGAAGCATCTTGTCGTTCCCTTTACGCTGAGCTTTGAGTTTTCGCCGCCTACTTTCAACGTGGTGGTATAAGTCGTGTCAGACTCAAGCGACATAAACCGGCGCTGGACATATTCCCTGCCTACCATGCCGTATGTATCGGCTTCTACGTTTACGGTTACCTTGCCGTCTATGTCGAGGCTGTTGGCGGCGGTGCTGTTCATCACTATGCCTGCAACACTGGCATCAATGTTCAGCGTACCAGTGCCGCCGATTACCACGTTGCGTGAGTTGCTGTGTAAGCCTACGCCTCTGCTTGAAGATATGTTGCAGTCGCCCGTTACGTTTATGCGCAGCGTGTCAAGGGTGGTCTTGATGGCGTAGCCGCCAAACAATGTTTTCTCCGTTATGTTGGCATCCTCAAGGTACAGTGTCTTTGTGTCAGGGTCGTATGAGGCTGTGCCCGTAACGCCGGAGATTGCAGTAAGGTCATTGCAGTTAATGGATGTAACGGAAGTTCCTGCTATCTTTATATCGAAAGTGTCTGGTAAGTTAGTGAAGTATCCGGTCACAGGATTTGCGTAATCCGCATTCCAGTTGCCATAGCTATAACGAATAGCACCTTTAAGGGAGGTACACCCATAAAACATATTTTGGGAACTTGCGCATGACCACGTATCATCACAATATATCGTTGAAAGTTTTTTACAAGAATAAAAAAGTCTATCCGTTTTTGCTGTCTCCAATGGTTTGAATTTTCTGAAAACAAGTTCTACAAGGCTGGAACAACCATCAAACATACTATTCATATCTGTTACCTTTGACGTGTCAAAATTAGAGACATCCAATGTGGTAAGACTTGAGCAACCACCAAACATATAATACATTTTCTCTACATTTGAGGTGTTGAATCGTGAAACATCAAGATGTTTGAGGTTATTACAGTCATAGAACATATAGTCCATTAGAGACACTGAACCTGTCTCAAACGAACTCAGATCCAATGTCTCTAACGAGGAACAGTACCGAAACATATTAGTCATATAATTCACTTTACCTGTATTAAAACTCCGCAGATTCAAGTTTGTAAGTGCACTGCAACCATTGAACATTCCATACATATCAGTCACATTCTCTGTATTAAAATTACTCAAATCCAAGTCTGTTAATGCAGAGCAACCTCTAAACATATCGGTCATAATCTTGACATTATTCGTAACAAAGCCGTCAATTTTAAGTTCTTTCAATCCCGAGCAACCACTAAACATACCTGCCATATTCACAACATTATTTGTCGTGAAAGTACTCAAATCGAGAGTTGTCAAAGAACTACATCCTCCAAACATATTGGTCATTTCCTTTGTTTCTGATGTATTCAGATACTCTAACCCATTTATCTCCGTTATACCACTCAAATTATAAAACAGATTATTCAAATACTCAGGACGAGCCTCTGCCACACTTGGCTCAATATAAACCTTCTTGATATAACTACCCAAAGAGCTGTAGTCTTTTTGGCTGTTACTCCATTCTTCGCCTATCACCTTTTCTCTATCTTCTAGCAGATGACTATATTCACCATAATAGAAATATATAGCTTGTTGGTCAATTCTCAATTCATAATACATATATTTTTCAGCATTAGCCTCCATACCTGCAGTAACAAGTATAATTAACAGCAGACAGATTCTTTTTAAATTGTTTTGTTTCATATCTTATTATTATTTTAGTTAGAATTTTCTTATACACATAATATACGCAAAGCGTCCGCACACGCAGCCATCAGGCTGCGTATGCGGACGCATCATTTTTCTTTCCTATATAGGTTATTATATAGTGAGTGAGTGAGTGAGTGAGTGAGTGAGTGAGTGATATACAAATTATTGGATTGAGCAAGTTTTTGCCCAACTAAATTCAACACTTTAACTCTATTTAATACACTTGCTACCATCACTTTATATCAAATCACATTACTCTTTACACTCCATACTTTATACTTTATACTTTACACTTTATACTCTCATACCCCCAACTTCTCAATCTCCTCAACAGATAAGCCTGTAGCCTCGGCTATCTGTCCGACAGACAAGATTCCCATAGACTTTAACTTGCGAGCCATGTCCATCTTCTCTTCCTTGCGACCTTTCGCCATACCTTTCGCCATGCCTTGCTCTATGCCTTGCTCCATGCCTTGCTCCATGCCCTGCTTAAAACCTTCTGCACGACCTTCTGCACG
>DGHL01000101.1:10268-12037 GCA_002392645.1 Prevotellaceae bacterium UBA3849 | reverse complement strand
CACGACCTTCTGCACGACCTTCTGCTATGCCCTCAAGTCTGCCCTCTCCTTTGGCAGTGTATATCTGGTCATTGAGTATCACACGGTCGTCTATGTAGCGACGATAGGCAAGCTGTTCCTCACGGCTCATCTGTGAGAACTTCAGTTTCTCACGAGCCTCACGCAGTCCGGGAGCATCGGCATCCTCGGGGATATCGCTGTTGGCAAGGAAGTATATCCACTGCTCAAGCGGCACCTTTGACCAACGGTTGAAGTCGTTTACTTTCAGAATGTAATATTCCGGGTAGAGCTTGTAAACTTCGTCAACGCCGAACTTCTGCTGCTGGAACGGAGACAGGCGGAGCACGTCGTTTTCATGGATGCCGCGAAATTCTGTCTTGCCGTGATATACGAAGTCCTTGCCTTGACCAAGGTCGAAATATACTATGTTCACGGAATACACCTTCTTCACGTTCTCATAATTCTCGCCGCCGTTGATGTATTCCGTTACGAGCTTCGATGTACCGAAGAGTATGCGCTGGAAGTAGGCAAATTCCGACTCGCCCTGCACCTCTATGAGCAGGAGCTCACCCTTGTCGTTCTCGGCAAGGATGTCCACGCGGTTCATCTTTGAGTCGTCGCGGTCTTTGTTGCCCTCGCTCTCAAGCAGGCGGTGTATCTTTATCGTCTGGTTCAGCAGAGTGGTAAGAAAGCCCTCGAGTACGTCGAAGTTGGCCTTATCGCGCAAGAGGCGCTTCAGTGCCCAGTCGAAACTTATGTATGGTTTGTCTCTCATAACCGTATGCTTTTTATCTGTTTGCAAAGTTACGACTTTTTTACGAAAGTACAAAACAATTTGTATAAAAAGTGGTATCTGTAACGGTAACGGCAACACCAACCACAACAGCTGTCACGACAGAAAACAGGGCTGAAAATGGGAAGAAAGACACTCTCGTGAAAATCAACACAAGGAATCGTAAGTTTAATACAATGAAAAAAATATTTTTTTTCTTGCTCCTTTGAAATAAAATAAGTAATTTTGTAGGCAAATTAAAAAAACAGAACAAAAATATACAAAGACGACATTATGGCAAATGTAGAATTCAAGTATGCGCCAATGTTCCAGCTTGGCGAAGACAAAACTGAATACCGCCTTATCTCAAAGGAGGGCGTCAGCGTAAGTGAGTTTGAGGGAACACCTATACTGAAAGTGTCTAAGGAGGCATTGGAACTCCTCACCACTCAGGCTTTCCACGACGTAAACTTCATGTTGCGCCGCGAGCACAACGAGAAGGTTGCAGCAATACTCAATGACCCAAATGCTTCCGATAACGACAAGTACGTTGCTCTCACAATGCTTCGCAACGCTGAGGTGGCATGCAAGGGACAACTGCCATTCTGCCAGGATACCGGTACGGCTATCATTCACGGTGAGAAGGGTCAGCAGGTATGGACTGGCTTTGAAGATGAAGAGCCTCTCGCCAAGGGCGTATATAACACATATACGGAGGACAACCTGCGTTATTCGCAGAATGCGCCTCTTGATATGTATAACGAGGTGAACACACGTTGCAACCTGCCGGCGCAGATTGACATCGAGGCTACCCACGGCATGGAATACCGTTTCCTGTGCGTAGTAAAGGGTGGCGGCTCTGCCAACAAGACTTATCTCTATCAGGAGACAAAGGCTCGCATACAGAATCCGGGCACCCTTGTTCCTTTCCTCGTTGAGAAGATGAAGAGCCTCGGCACGGCAGCTTGTCCTCCTTACCACATCGCCTTCGTCATCG
>DGHL01000101.1:0-10219 GCA_002392645.1 Prevotellaceae bacterium UBA3849 | reverse complement strand
TCGTCATCGGCGGCACATCGGCAGAGAAGAACCTGCTTACCGTGAAACTCGCTTCTACCAAGTTCTATGACAGTCTGCCTACAACAGGCGACGAGACCGGTCGTGCTTTCCGCGACATCGAATTGGAAAAGCAACTGCTTGAGGAAGCAAAGAAGATCGGATTCGGCGCACAGTTCGGCGGTACTGCATTCGCTCACGACGTACGCGTAGTCCGCTTGCCACGCCACGGTGCTTCATGTCCTATCGGTCTTGGCGTATCATGCTCTGCCGACCGCAATATCAAGGCTAAGATCAACAAGGATGGTATCTGGATAGAGAAGATGGACGACAAACCATACGAGCTGATACCAGAGGCATTGCGTCAGGCAGGTGAGGGCGATGCCGTACAGATAAACCTAGACCAGCCTATCAGCGAGGTTTGCAAGGAACTTTCCAAGTATCCCGTATCTACACGCGTAAGCCTCAACGGCACCATCATCGTTGCTCGCGATATAGCTCATGCCAAAATCAAGGCTCGTCTTGACGCTGGTGAGGGTATGCCTCAGTATTTCAAGGATCACCCAGTGCTCTATGCCGGACCTGCCAAGACTCCTCAGGGTATGCCTTGCGGCTCAATGGGACCAACTACGGCAAACCGCATGGATCCATACACAGACGAGTTCCAGGACAATGGCGGTTCACTCATCATGATTGCAAAGGGTAACCGCACTCAGGTTGTCACCGATGCCTGCAAAAAGCATGGTGGCTTCTACCTCGGTTCTATCGGCGGTCCTGCTGCCTTCCTGTCTTCAAGCAACATCAAGAGCATCGAGTGCGTAGAGTACCCAGAGCTTGGCATGGAGGCTATTTGGAAGATACGTGTAGAGAACTTCCCAGCGTTCATATTGGTTGACGACAAGGGTAACGATTTCTTCAAGCAGTTTTAAGTAATTTACAAACATAAGGAATAGAGTATAAGGTATATATGTGATATACAGAAACGTAATCTCACTTATACCTTATACTCTAAACTTTATAAGTAGGTGCGCATAATTATCATAAACCGTAAACTTCACACCTTACACACCACAAACCACACATAGATGGACATACTAGTAAACATCGGATTATTTATCGTAGGACTCATACTTATAGTAAAGGGCGCCGACTGGCTTACCGACGGAGCTGCTTCCGTAGCACGCAGGTTCGGCATACCCTCATTGGTGGTCGGACTTACCATCGTGGCGATGGGCAGTTCTGCCCCTGAACTTGTAGTCAGCGTAGTGGCAGCCATTCAGGGTAATGTTGACATGGCACTGGGCAACGTCGTGGGCAGTAACATTTTCAACATACTCGCCATCATGGGCATCACCGCCATAGTAAGACCTATCAACGTAGAGCGAGGCAATATAAGAAACGACGTACCTTTCGCCGTGCTGTCAAGCTTCGTCATTGTCGTCACGGCCTTCGACTCGTTCTTCTCTGCCAACACAACGGAAAACAACATCAGTCGTACTGACGGCTTGCTGATGCTATGTATGTTCGCCATCTTTATTTCATACACCCTCTCCATAGCTTCACCTGCAAAGACAAACAGCGAAGATCCGCAGGACGACAGCAGCAAGGAGGCATCACTGCTCAGCAGCACACTGTGGATTATCATCGGCCTTGCCTGTCTCATTCTCGGCGGCAACTGGCTCGTTGACGGTGCGTCGGGCATAGCAAGCGCCTTAGGCGTAAGCGACTCTATCATAGCATTGACGATAGTAAGCGCAGGAACATCCGCACCCGAACTGGCTGCATCCGTAATGGCAGCTCGCAAGGGCGACACTGCCATGGCATTGGGCAACGTAGTGGGCAGCTGCGTCTTCAACGTATTCTTCGTTCTCGGCACTGCATCCACCATACGCCCTCTCGGCATTGGCGGCATCACCGGTTTCGACATATGCACTCTTCTCACCGCATCGTGCATACTGTGGTTGTTCTGCCGCTTTGGCAAGACGCATCTCACCCTTACAAGGGCTGAAGGCGTAATAATGACCATCATGGCTGTAGCATACTACACCATATTGGTATATAACGCATAATGACACAATGGAAGAACAAGACTTCCTGAGATGTCTGGAGTCAAGGAGTTAAGGGAGTTAAGGAGTTAAGGGAGTTAAGGAGTTAAGGAGTTAAGACATTAGCACGGATCCTTCAGTAAGACTATCAGTATTGTCTTAACTACTTAACTACTGAGTCCTGAACTACCTTCACCTGCTGTATGAGCAAGAAGGCAGAATTAGCACGGATCCTTCAGTAAGGCTATCAGTATTGTCTTAACTACTTAACTACTGAGTTCTTAACTACTGAGTCCTTAACTACTTAACTACTGAGTCCTTAACCACAGGCTACTGAGTCCTTAACTACAGGCTACTTAACTATTTCTGAAACATAAGCTAACATAATGACCATACAATTCAATATCTACTACGGCACTGGTAACAGCGAGGAACTGTTTATAAACATAAGGCAGTCTGACGGCAGCATAGCCTCACACCGCATGACGCAGAAAAGCGATGGCAACTGGCAGTATGAGTTGCGCATCGACTCTGCGGCACCATCCTCGCTGGACTATTACTACACCTTGTGTAAGGACAAAGAGGTGGTACGCTCAGAGTGGACCACGCAGGCACACCGCATTGACCTTTGCCAGGCTGGCATCAAGCAATATACCACCTACGACACATGGATAGAGATTCCACACGACTCCTACCTCTACAGCTCTGCATACACGCAGTGCATCAACCGACGTGAACCTCGCGAGGTCTATCGACGCGACAACCCATCAGTGCTCCGACTGAAGGTACGTGCGCCGCAGCTTCGCGGCTACGAGCGCCTGATACTTACAGGCAGTCACCCCGTACTGGGAGACTGGCACATAGACCGTGGCATCCCCTGCAAGGAGCAGGCTCCTAATGAGTGGACGTGCGACATTGATACCGAATACACCGCCAATGAGAACCTGGAGTTCAAGTTCGTGGCTGTAAAGAATGGTGATGAGCAGAATTCGCCAATGTGGGAGACCGGCGACAACCGCCACATACAGATACCCCGTCTGCGCAGCGGTGAGATAACAGAGATAGAACTGTCACAGGCTTTCTTCGAGATATGGAATGTCCGCAAGGCCGGCACCCTGATACCTGTATTCTCGCTGCGCACGGCAGGCAGTTTCGGCGTCGGCGACTTCGGCGACCTCAAGCGTATGATTGACTGGGTGGCATATACCGGTCAGAGGCTATTGCAGATATTGCCGATTAACGACACTACCATACATCATACGTGGCAAGACTCCTACCCTTATTCCTGCATCAGCATCTTCGCACTGCATCCGCAGTATGCTGACCTCAGGCAACTACCCGAACTTAACGACAAGACCAAGGCTAAGGAATTTGAGGCTCTGCGTCAGGAGCTGAATGCACAGCGACTGCTCGACTATGAGCGTGTGAACAACGCCAAGAACGAATACCTTCACCTGCTGTATGAGCAAGAGGGCAGAAACACCTTTGCAACAGCAGAATACAAGCAGTGGTTTGCTGAGGAAGAGCACTGGCTCGTACCATACGCACAGTATAGTTTCCTGCGCGACAGCTATGGCACTGCCGATTTCACGAAATGGCACGACCACAACACATGGTGCGAGGAAGAGCGTGCCAGCCTTACCAACACACGCAGCAAGGCATACAGGCAGGTGGCTTACTACTACTATGTGCAGTACATACTGGCACAACAGATGCGCTCTGCCCACGAATATGCACGTGAGAAGCACGTGATACTGAAGGGCGACATACCTATCGGCGTGCATCGCATGGGCTGCGACGTATGGCAGGAGCCTCGTTACTTCAACCTGAACGGACAGGCAGGTGCACCGCCTGATGATTTCTCTATCAACGGACAGAACTGGGGATTCCCTACCTACAACTGGGACGAGATGCTGAAGGACGGCTGTCTATGGTGGGTGCGCCGCTTTCAGAACATGCAGAAGTATTTTGACGCCTACCGCATAGACCATGTGCTTGGATTCTTCCGTATATGGGAGATACCCGCTGGCGCCGTGCACGGACTGCTCGGACAGTTCCAGCCTTCACTCGGAATGACGGCTGCTGAGATCAGCGGCTACGGTCTGCCGTTCCGTGGCGAGATATTCACCACGCCATACATCACTAAGGAAATACTTGAGGACATCTTCAAGGAAAGGGCAGCATACGTGCGCGACAACTTTGTAAAACCTTACATAGACGGTCGCTACCTGATGCGTGAGGAGTACGACACGCAGCGTAAGGTGGAGGCTGCAATAAAGGATGATGACAATCTGCGTGACGGACTCTACACTTTGCTCAGCAACATCCTTTTCCTGCCTGACCATAAATGTCCTACGCTATACCACCCTCGCATAGCGGCTCAGCACTCCTATGTCTATAAAATGCTGCTGAGCGATGCTGAGCGTAACTGCTTCAACCGTCTGTACGACGACTATTACTACCACCGCAACAACCACTATTGGTACAAGGAGGCTATGAAGAAACTGCCTCTGCTGGTGGAGGCTACGCGTATGCTGGTATGTGCCGAGGACCTCGGCATGATTCCTGAATGCGTACCTACGGTGATGAACGAGCTACGCATACTGTCGCTTGAAGTACAGTCCATGCCTAAGGAGTATGGCCTGCAGTTTGGCTATCCCGGTAGATACCCATACCGCTCGGTATGCACCATCGACAGCCACGACATGCCTACACTGCGCATGTGGTGGGACGAGGATTATGAACGCACGCAGAACTACTATTCACAGATGCTGGGCAGGCGCGATGAAGCCCCTCACCCACTGCCATGCTGGTTGGCTCGCGACATTCTCAGCCGCAACCTGCAGTCGGCTTCTATGCTTTGCATACTATCGCTGCAAGACTGGCTTGCCATCAGTGAAGACCTTCGCTATGCCGATGCTGACGCTGAGCGCATCAACATACCGGCGAATCCACACCACTACTGGCGCTACCGCATGCACCTGAATATCGAGGATATGATAGCCAACCAACGTTTCTGCGATGACATTGCCGAGATGATACAACAGGCAGGAAGGTAAAGCCCTTCCTGCCTATTGTATCTATAATAGGTTGGCAACTCTGCACAATAATCAACAGCAGAGGCAGCAATGCCATAAGTTCCCTTTACCGTCTGTCGTTAGCTCTCCCAAAGTATATTCCTTCCACTCACTCATACTCATAATTCTCTTTTTCTTTTCTTAGTCTTTCTATCTCTTCCTTTTGTTGTTGGTAAGTATTGAGGGCGCGTTGTTTTAAATCCTCATACTTTGCTTTCCATTCTGCTGCCTCCGCCGTTGCCTGTGCCAGTTGCTGCTGCAAGACGGGGATGGTGCGCTCTAACTCTTCGAGGCGACTGTCTTGTTGCTGGCGATAACCTGTACGCGCCTTGTGCATACGTTCCTTGATGCCCCCTTCTGTAACAAAACGTTTTTGCATGGTTGACAAGAGGCTATGAAGCATCGACATGGCTTGATGAATCAATGTGATGCACAGATTGGCTATTTCTTCATCGCTCATCTGCCCTATCTTCAGTGCATATTCGTCAGAGAATTCTTTACTTCTGGCATAGGCACGCATCTTCTCGTAACGAGGATGCTGGCCGTCCCACTGCGTTAGGTTGCGCACCCGAAGATAGTCTTCATAGTCATCGAGCAACTCCTCAAGACTCGCCTTAGCCACATTTGTCAACTTTATCTCCGTTTCGCTAGATGTTGCTGCCGCCTGATTGCCCTCTGCAATGTTTTGCTTGCCCGAGCGCGCAGCCTGTACCATCTGGTCAACAGTCCTGTCACCACGACTCAGGAAGTGCTGGGTGAAGTAATAGGTGATATCATAGATAATCTCAGTAACCTGATATACACGCAGATGGCGGTAATGCCCATGCTGGGGCAGGAAGCTGGTAGGAGCCTTCGGAGTGCTCGGAGTAGTCGGAGTACTCGGATTACTCTGACTATTCTGAGTGCTCTGATTATTCTGAGTACTCTGACTATTCTGAGTACTCTGACTATTCTGATTATTCTGAGTACTCGGAGTAGTCTGAGTACTCGGAGTAGTCTGATTGTTCTGATTATTCTGATTCATATCAATTAAGGTGGTTCTATAAAAAAAACTAATCAAAAAACAAAGTTAAGAAAAAATTATGATTAGGCAAAACATTTCACCCGTTTTTTTGCGGGGTTTTTCGTATTTAACTTGCGATTTTCTGCCTTCAAAATCACGAAAGCCATTTTTGGGCTGAAAATGCCCCTAAATTTTAAAGCTATGTAAAGCCTTGTGATACAGAGCTATACATTACTTTTGACATTCGCGACAACTCCTTCTGATTGTAATTTGATAGCTTTTACAACGTAATTTGATAGCTTTTACCGTGTAAAAGGTATCAAATTACAGCATAAAAGAGCACAAATAGAGAGAGAAAAACTGCAAAATAACAACCAAAGCCTCCGATTTTTCTCTCGCACATCATGTTTCCGATAGCAAAACTCCCTCTATTTTGCGTTTTCAGGCATGGTTTCATTCGTTCGCAAAAAAACGCATGGTGAGCGATGCGTATCAGAAAGTAAAGACCCTTTTTTTTGCACAATTCAATTTTTATTAGTAATTTTGCAGTCGATTACACATATCTTATAATAGTCATGGCTATAACAGATACTAACAAGCAATTTAAAGAGGCAATGAAACTTTGCCGCGACATATTCTCAAAGAAGCTCTACGACTACAAGCCATCGTGGCGCATGCTCAGGCCATCATCGCTAACCGACCAGCTGTTTATCAAGGCTAAGCGCATACGTACGCTGGAGACTACAGGCGAGTCGCTCGTAGGAGAAGGAATACTGCCTGAGTTCATGGCGCTGATAAACTACGGCATCGTGGGACTGATACAGTTGGAGAAGGGATATGCCGACAAGGTTGACATGAGCAACGACGAGGCAATGGCTATGTATGACGACTATGCCGAGAAGTGCCTCGAACTGATGCAGAAGAAAAACCATGACTACGGAGAGGCATGGAGGGATATGCGCATATCGTCATATACCGACCTTATACTCACCAAACTGGAGCGAATAAAGGAGATAGAGGACAAGAACGGACTGACTACCGTCAGCGAGGGCATTGACTCTAACTACATGGACATAATAAACTACTCTGTGTTTGCCGTAATAAAACTGGCAGTGGAATGAGAGGCATACTTGTCAACATAGCACGCATAATAGTAGGCCTGACATTCTTATTCTCCGGTTTCGTAAAGGCTGTGGACCCACTGGGAACAGTATATAAGTTCCAGGACTACGCAGAGGCAGTGGGACTGGCAGGAGTGTTTCCCGACTGGCTGCTTACGTGCGCTGCCATACTACTGGCACTGACAGAGTTCTCGCTGGGCATTTCTATACTGTTTGCCATACGCAGGAAGGTCACCACATGGTTTGCGCTGGTGTTCATGGCAGTGATGACCATCATAACGGTATGGATATACATAGCCAACCCCGTAAGCGACTGCGGATGCTTCGGCGATGCCCTGATACTGACAAACGGTGAGACGCTGCTGAAGAACATAGTGCTGACGGCACTGACGATACTAATGGTGATATGGCACGAAAGGATGCCACGACTGATAAGTCACTCAAACAGATGGCTGGTGTTGCACTACTCGTGCATATTCATAGTGATTGTGGCGGCATATTCGCTGTACTACCTGCCGCTGTTTGACTTCCGCCCATACCACATAGGCGCAAACATACCTAAGGGCATGGAGATACCCGAAGGCGCAGAACAGCCAGAGTTCAAGACCACGTTCATAATGGAGAAGAACGGCGAGCGAAAGGAGTTCACACTTGAGGAATATCCCGACTCCACATGGACCTTCATAGACTCAAAGACAGAGGTGATAAAGCCTGGATATGAGCCGCCGATACACGACTTCACCATACAACGCATAAGCGACGGTGAGGACATAACAGACAGCGTGCTGACGGCAAAGGGCTATACCTTCCTGCTGATATCGCCACATCTGGAGACTGCCGACGACTCTTACTTCGGACACATAGACGAAATATGCGACTATGCTCACGATAACGGCTACGGTTTCCTCTGCCTGACGGCGAGCACTGAGAAGGGAATAGAGCGATGGATAGACATCACGGGAGCGGAATATACCTTCTGCAACACCGACGAGACCACGCTGAAGACCATAATACGCAGCAACCCCGGACTGCTGCTGCTGAAGAACGGAACGGTGGTCGGTAAATGGAGCCATAACAAACTGCCTGCCGAAGAGATGATAAAAGGCGGTAAGATAACCGAGAAATCATCATTCCTGCCGAAGGAAGACATGGCAGAAAAGAAGATAGCCTACATCCTGATGTGGTTCGTACTGCCACTCGTACTGCTCTCAATAGCCGACAGGCTGTGGATGTGGAGCACATGGTTCAGAAACGAGGAAAGCAAACATAAAAATATATTTTCAAAACTTCTAAAAAAACAAAAACAAGAAAATGGCAAAGAAAATCGTAGCAGGCAACTGGAAGATGAACAAGAACCTGCAGGAGGGCGTAGCTCTCGCTAAGGAACTCACAGAGGTAGTAAAGAACCCTAACTGCGGTGTTATCATCTGCACCCCATTCATCCACCTCGCAAGCGTGGCTGAGATCGTAAAGGGTTCAGCAATCGAACTCGGTGCTGAGAACTGCGCTGACAAGGCAAGCGGTGCTTTCACCGGTGAGGTTTCTGCAGAGATGGTTAAGTCAACTGGCGCACAGTACGTCATCCTCGGTCACTCAGAGCGTCGTGAGTACTACAACGAGACACCTGAAATCCTCAAGGAGAAGGTGCAGCTGGCACTGGCTAACGGTCTGAAGGTTATCTTCTGTATCGGTGAGTCACTGGCTGAGCGCGAGGCTAACAAGCAGAACGAGGTAGTTAAGGCTGAGCTTCAGGGTTCTGTATTCAACCTCACAGCAGAGGAGTGGAAGAACATCGTTATCGCTTACGAGCCAATCTGGGCTATCGGTACCGGTAAGACTGCTACTGCTGACCAGGCAGAGGAAATCCACGCTTACATCCGCTCAATCATCTGCGAGAAGTATGGCGCTGAGGTGGCCGATGCCACTTCTATCCTCTACGGCGGTTCATGCAAGGCATCCAACGCTCCCGAACTCTTCGCAAAACCCGACATCGACGGTGGCCTGATTGGTGGCGCTTCATTGAAAGCCGCCGACTTCAAAGGCATCATTGATGCTTGGAAATAAATGAAACCCACACTTCGGGGCCTTGGTCATCAAGGCCCCGAAGATACCATTGTCTCGAAGAGACAGCAGAAACTCCCACCCCGCCCCGGGGCCATGTCCCCTATGGGCAAACAAAACATTCAGAGATGAGAAAGACCATCGCCATCATGGCAGCCACATTGTGCATGTCGCTGGGCGCACAGTCGCAGACCTTCCTCGACCATCTTCAGAAAGACGACAAGGGCGGTTCTGTGTCGGTGAAGCAGAGCGACGACATCAGCAAACTTGTCAATGGTGGCAAGAAAGAAGCCAACAGCCCTCAAGAACAGCGTCAGGAGAGCACTCCTGCCCGCCAGGAGGGCAGTCAGGCCCGTTCGAGCGAGTCGCGCTCGGAGTCGGGCTACCGTGAGCGTCCCCGCAGCAGCACCCGTGAGGACGAGGCCCGCGACAAGGAGCGCCGCGAGATAGAGAAAAAGAAGCGTGAAGCCGTCAGAGCCAAGAAACTGAAGGAGTTTGAGGAGAACGCCACCGTGAGCGACTCGCGCAAGAAACTGATGTCGAACAGCAAGAAGGTGACCGGCTACCGTGTGCAAGTGTTTGCCGGAGCCAACACCCGTGTAGACCGTGCCAAGGCCCAGGAGATAGGCGCCAAGCTGAAGACCCAGGTGCCCGGCTATCCCATCTACGTGCATTTCTACTCCCCCCGCTGGTGCTGCCGTCTGGGCAACTTCAACAAGCAAGACGATGCTACCGAGATGGTGAAGAAGATGAAGAAACTAGGCTACAAGTCGGCCTGCGTAGTGAAGACCACCATCACCGTAGGCAAATAGTAAAGTCAACGACCAAGACATGAATCCTGAGACAGAATTCCGCGAGGGCCTTGTAGCCCTCGCCACCCATTATAGCGAAATACTCCGCCTCCTGGGCGAGGAC
>DGHL01000087.1 GCA_002392645.1 Prevotellaceae bacterium UBA3849 | reverse complement strand
CCCTCCGATGCCGTGAAAGACTGCAATGGTGATGGCTATACAAATATCGAGAAGTACATCAATGGCATCAATCCTCAGACCAAGACGGATTGGCGTAACCTGAACAACAATTATGACACACTTGCAGCTAAAGGAAAACTGATGTAAGGTGGGTTCTAATAATTCCCACTGTCAGATTTTTGAATTTGTTTCGAGGGCAAAATGCTAACTGATAAGGGAGCATAGCGGGCTATGTGACCGAAGATGCTGACAGTTTGCACCGAAAGAAAACGAAAAGATGGCAAAACGTCAATCCACACTTTAAGTATAACATTACGGTGGTAATTTATAGAACCCACCTTTACAGACTATTATCAAATAACACTCAAATACAAAACATGAAGAAATCACTTACTGCTATCCTATTAACAATCTGCGTTGTCATGCAGGCACAGTACCCTATCGTTCCTGTACCGTTCACATCGGTGAAACTGAACGACGGATTCTGGACTCCACGCCTTAATGCAAGCCGAGACGTCACCATACCTCTCGCCTTCAGCAAGTGTGAAGAGACGGGCCGTTACGACAACTTTGTCAATGCTGCCAAGCATCTTGCCAACCCTTCTTTGGAGTTCCCTGACACAGCATGGACATTCTCTTTCGATGATACCGATCCTTACAAGACCATCGAAGGTGCCAGCTACCTGCTGCAGACCTACCCTAACGCAACATATAAAGGACGCCGACTCGACCAGTACGTTGACAGCGTCATCGCCATCATAGCAAGCGGTCAGGAGCCTGACGGCTACCTCTACACCGCTCGCACAAAGTCGCCGTCAAAGCCTCACGAATGGGCTGGTCCAAAGCGTTGGGTACTTGTAGAGAAACTCAGTCATGAGTTCTACAACCTCGGCCACCTCCTTGAGGCTGCCTGCGCACACTATCAAGCCACTGGCAAGCGTAACTTTCTCGACGTTGCTATAAAATACGCCGACTGCGTATGTCGCGAGATTGGTCCTGGCGATAACCAACTGAAGTTAGTGCCGGGTCATCAGATTGCCGAAATGGGACTGTGCAAGCTTTATCTCGTCACAGGAAATAAGAAATACCTCGACCAGGCAAAGTTCTTCCTCGACATGCGTGGCAAGACATCACGCAAGGATGCCTACTCACAGGCTCACAAGCCTGTCATCGAACAGGACGAAGCCGTAGGCCATGCAGTTCGTGCGGAGTATATGTATAGCGGCATGGCAGACGTGGCTGCCCTTACAGGCGACTCTGCCTACATCAAAGCCATCGACAAGATATGGGACAATATCGTGCAGAAGAAATACTACATCACCGGCGGTGTAGGCGCACGCCACGCAGGAGAGTCATTCGGCAACAACTACGAACTGCCAAACGCATCGGCATACTGCGAGACCTGCGCACAGATTGGCAACGTATATACCAACTACCGTCTGTTCCTGCTCCATGGCTCTTCTAAATACTACGACGTGATAGAGCGCACGCTATACAACGCACTGATTTCGGGCATCAGCATCGAGGGTGACGGCTTCTTCTACCCTAACCCACTGTCATGCCGCGAGGAAGCCAAATACGCACGTCAGCCTTGGTTCGGCTGCGCCTGCTGTCCGTCAAACATCTGCCGCTTCATTCCGTCACTGCCCGGATACATCTATGCCAGCAAGCAAGACAAGCTGTACGTAAACCTCTTCATGGGCAACACCATGGAGACAAAGGTCAACGGCAAGGCTGTCACACTGAAGCAGGAAACCAACTATCCATCTGACGGCGACGTGAAGCTCACCATCGTGAAAGGCGGTGGAAACTTCGACCTCAACATACGCATACCAGGATGGGTGCGTGGCGAAGTCGTTCCAAGCGACCTCTATTCATTCGTAGACGGCAAGCACCTCGACTACTGCATCAAGGTAAACGGCAAGGAGGTCATCAACAGCAACGTGAAGGACAATGCCCTCACCGACGGCTATGCCGTACTCAACCGCAAGTGGAAGAAGGGCGATGTCATAGAGATACACTTCGACATGGAGCCTCGTCTCGTAAAAGCTAACGACAAGGTCGTTGATGACCGCGGCCGCCTCGCCGTTGAGCGCGGACCATTGGTATATTGCGCAGAGTGGCCTGACAACGATGCAGACGTAAGCACATACCTGCTCAACCAGCATCCTCAACTCAATATGGGAAAGGACATCACCATCACCGCTGGTCACAAGGTGCAGTCTATCACGACGAATGCGCAAGCCCTTTCCATCGGTAGCGACGGCAAACTGAAGACAGCCGACAAAACCCTTACTCTCATACCATACTACGCATGGGACCACCGCGGTCAGAAGGGCGGCATGGACGTATGGCTGCCAGCAGCAGTAGGCGCTGCATCGGCAACACACATCGCTGCCGAGAAACAAGCCGACAACGGCTTCTTTGGAAAATAAAAAAAGACATTTACCCAAGAAAATTTGTTCATTTAAGTTTTTTTTAGTAATTTTGCGCTGTCTGCATAACGTGCAGGCAGCGCAAAAACTCTATACGAAAGATGGAATAACCAGACAACCAACAAGAAAGAAGAAACTTATGCAACTAATTCATGAAACGAAGAACAGGTATCTAAGCAAAGAAGCAATGCCATATTGGTGCATTCTGGCACTCGATGCCATTAACATCATTGCTTTTTATATCATAGCCTATTACTGCGTCCTCGGAGGAGCCGGCGTTGTCACTAATTTTTGGCCCAAGTTTGGGTACATTGTGCTTATATCACTATTACATATTATATTCTTCAAATTATTCCACACCTACAGCAACATAATACGCTACTCCTCCTTCATTGACCTGCGCAACGTATTGTTTGCGAATATAGGTGCCAGCATCATTACAGCGATAATCCGCATCACGCTCGCCTCACAGCCAGATTCCTACTATCCGTGCCTACGCATTATAATGACTGCTTGCTGCCTGGCAACAGCCGCAATGTGTGCATGGAGAATACTTGTAAAGAGTCTGTACGACAACCACACCCTCAATGCTCACGCCAAGCCAACCTTCATCTATGGAGCACGCGAGGGTGCCGTGAGCATTATCAAGGGCATTCGTAGCAAGAAAGACTCACCTTATAACATCAAAGGACTTATTACTCCTGACGATCTCGTTGCTTCGGGCTCATACGTTGCCGGCATACCTGTGTATCAGAAAAACGCGAAACTCTTTGCCATTCTTGAGGAGAAAAGAATAAAGAAGCTTATAGTATCGCCGCTATATATCAACGAGTTCCGAAGTGATGACTGTTTCATCAATAACATAATACGCTCCGGTATTGAGATTTCCATTCCGCAGGAAGACATTACCTGGGATGGCAGCAGCCCACTCTACACATCGTCTCTGCACCCTGTAAACGTAGAAGACCTCCTGCCACGCGACAAGATAGAAATTGACATGGAGGCTATCGGCAGACTGCTTGCCGACAAGAAGATTCTCATCACTGGCGCTGCCGGCAGTATAGGAAGCGAAATGGTGCGACAGATTGCAACCTTCAGCCCTGCGGAGATGATTCTCATTGACCAGGCAGAAACACCTATGCACGACGTGCGCCGTATAATGGCAAACAAATATCCGCAAGTGCAGGCGAAGACCATCGTCACAAGCATCACCAACGCTTCACGTATGGAAAGTATTTTCCGCCAATACAAGCCTGACTATGTATTCCATGCCGCAGCATACAAGCACGTCCCTATGATGGAGGACAACCCTTCGGAGGCTGTGCAGAATAATATCTACGGCACACGCATCATAGCTGATCTCGCCGTCAAATACGGCACACGTAAGTTCGTCATGATATCCACCGACAAGGCCGTCAACCCTACTAACGTAATGGGTTGCTCTAAGCGTATATGCGAGATTTACTGCCAAGCCCTCAATGCCGAAATCAACAAGGAAGGCTCTACCATCAGGCAAGCTAATGGTAAGAAGGCCATTACGCAGTTCGTCACCACCCGCTTTGGCAACGTCCTCGGCAGCAATGGTTCCGTAATACCTATCTTCAGGGCTCAGATTGCCAGCGGTGGTCCTGTCACCGTCACCCATCCTGACATCATACGCTTCTTCATGCTCATCCCCGAAGCCTGCAAACTCGTCCTTGAGGCTGGCACCTTCGGCAAGGGCGGCGAGATATTCGTGTTCGACATGGGTAAGCCTGTTAAGATAGCAGACCTCGCTAAGCGAATGATTCGCCTGTCAAAAGCTAAGGATGTCGAAATAAAATATACCGGACTTCGTGACGGTGAAAAGCTCTTTGAAGAAGTGCTCAGCGATGCAGAGACCACCATACCAACCATACATCCAAAGATTCGCATAGCCAAGGTGCGCGAATACCCATATTCTGAAGCCGTTGCCAACGAGCAGCGTCTGCTCGAAGCCAGCTATAACTACGATGACATGGAGGTAGTGAGAATAATGAAGCAGATTGTTCCTGAGTTCAAGTCACGCCACTCTAAATATGAGGTGTTAGACTAAACTATCTCCCTAACTTTAATAAGTAGGTGTGCATAATTATTTTTATAATGATTGTATAGATAATTATGCACACCTACATATTATTCATATATACTATTTATTATTTGTTTCCAGTGATTATTAACACATTCTGAAATATATTCTTTACTTAAATTATCTATACTACTCAATCACCCACCTGTCTATGGTGCGTGTCTCCTTCGAGAAGTTTACTCCTATTATGAATGTTTTAGACTCTCCCTGGCTCTCTCTGGTAGTGAGGGCATCTCCGAAGAACTGCAGTTGATAGTTCTTGTCTTTTATCTGTTGCAGTGCTTCCTCGGCAGTGCCGTCGAGCTTAAACTCCATGATGTAGCGATACTGCGGTGTCTCTACCAGCAGGTCTATGCGTCCGTCGCTGGTGTGGTATTCAGTCTGTGAGTAAAAACCCATCATCTTGAACACCACCCACATCATGTTCTGGAAGTGGTTTTCCTTGTCACCCTTTACGCTGTCGTATGGCGCACTGGCGAAGAGTGATTTCATACGACTAAGGAACTGTTCCACTTTGCCTTCCCTGACGTCTGACGTGAAGCTCCTTATATCAAATACCGATCTTTCCTCCCTGTTGTCAAGATAGAACGGGGCGAGATATTTTATGAAGCCTTCCTCCACTTCTTGGTTCGGGAAACCAAGTCTGTACATCTGGAACTCCTTGTCATATCCCTTTATGGTGAGGTATCCGCTCTGATATATCACGGGTATTGGGTTGGTGGACTCTGCGTCTATAGAGTTCAGCACATCTGAGGTGACCTCTGACGTTGCCATTTCCTCAAGGTCGTAGTAGTGGCGGCGCAGCAGTTCCACGAGGTATGTCGGTGTGCCGGTCTCAAACCAGTAGCTGCCGAATTTTCTTGTCTGGAATGTATTCAATACGCTGAATGGATTATACATTCCCGGTGAGTCCTCGTCGAAATGATAGCCGTCGTACATCCTACGGAGTTTCTCTATACATTCCTCTCGTGTCAACTTGCTGCGTTCCGCTAAAGCATCTATCTGCGTCGGGAAATATGACAGCAGTTCCTGCTCCGTAATGCCACAGATGCTATGGAAATCATAGTCGAGTGATATATCTCTCAGGTTATTGAGGTCGCTGAACACGCTGACTTTGCCGAACTTCGTAACTCCGGTGAGCATGGCGAACTTTATACAGCCGTCCATTGACTTCAGGGCACCGTAGAAGCCTTTGAGCGTGCCGCGATACTCGTCTTGCAGCTCCCTGTTTCCTATGGCTTGCAGCAGTGGTTTGTCGTATTCGTCCACGAGGATGACCACGCGCTGACCAGTCTTCTCGCAGGCTGCTTTGATGACTTTCTCAAAGCGCATACCTAACGGCAAGTCTGACCGTGCGCAATCGTAAAGTGTTTCCCATTCACTCAGAGACGCGTCAAGTTTCTGCTCCAGCACCTCTGCCTTGTCATACTTGTTTGTATTCAGGTCAAGGTGCAGCACAGGATGCACTGCCCAGTCCCAGTCTTCCTTCTGGTCTATCGCCAACCCCTTGAACAGCTCGCGCTTACCAAGGAATAGTGCCTTTATCGTTGATAAAAGCAATGACTTGCCGAAACGGCGCGGACGGGAGAGGAAATAGTAACGTCCTTCTGAGACAAGACGGTAAATATGTTCTGTCTTGTCTATGTATTCGTATCCGTCAATGCGGAGACTCTCAAAGTCTTGTATGCCAATAGGAAGTTTCATGTTGCAAAGTTACACTTTTTCCTTGATACTACCACTTTTTATCGTCAAAAATATATATAAATTAACAAAAAACGGTATCATGCCAAGCGTCATTATACTGTTTTCAGTTTCTTCAACCACTAATTCACGCTCTAAACTGTACGATTTCAGTTACTCCAAGGATCAACCTCTGTCTAAGGAATCAAGAAATTCCAACGCCAAAGAGAAATGCTACTCCCAAACTCCTAAACTCCTTAGAAAAATAATAATCCCAAGGAGTCGGAGAGGCAACAAGACAAAAACAAACGACCGCCCTGCACAATGTGCTGAGCGGTCGTTTATTTATATCGTCATGGCGACAATGCGCCATACTGACTTCTGTTATTAAAGATTTGGGTTCATTGTAGCCCAATCCTTAACCTCAGGGATGATGCCGAGAGAGATAATCTCGTCGCGCATCTTCTGCAGGTGCTCATAAGAAGCTGTCAGTGCAGCCATCTCCTCTGCTGTACCCTCTGGCTTTGTGAAGTGTACGCCGGTAGCGTCGATTGTAGAAGGCATAGCCATCATCACGTTCTTGTAACCGCACTCGTCGCAGTTTACGTAGCAACCTGCAGGCAGGAGGAACTTCTCGCCACCCATAGCAGCCTGTATCATCTTGACAGCCTGGTATGCAGGGCTCTGGAATGAAGAACGACCACGCAGCTTGATGATGTTAGAACCACCCTGTATTGTGTTGTGCTTGATTTCTGCCCAACGCTCTGCTGAGAGAGAAAGCTCAGAGAGAGGCTTGCCGTCAACCTTAACCTGTGATGCGAACACTGCCATTGCCTCGCCGTGACCGCCATAGGTGTGTGCGCCAGTAACCTTGTCCTGCTGTACGCCGAACTCCTGAGCGAGCTGCTGCTGCAGACGTGTAGAGTCGAGTGCTGCGAGTGATGTCATCTGGTTTGGCTTCAGACCTGAGTGGATGAGAGCTGTGAGGGCTGTAACGTCTGCTGGGTTGAAGATAACCACAACGTGCTTAACGTCTGGGCAGTACTGCTTGATGAAGTCACCGAACTCAGCAGCGATCTTACAGTTACCCTTGAGCAGATCCTCACGTGTCATGCCGTCCTTACGTGGAGCACCACCTGAAGATATAATATACTTAGCATTTGTGAAAGCCTCCTTTGGATCAGTAGTCCAAGTGATGTTAGCACCTGGGAATGCGCAGTGTGCCATCTCATCAGCAACGCCGTGAACACCTGGCTCGAAGATGTCGTAAAGACAGATGTTAGGAGTTAGACCCAGCATAAGAGCTGACTGAACCATGTTTGAACCAATCATACCGCCTGCACCGACGATAGTAAGCTTTTCGTTTGTTAAAAATTCCATTTCTTTTTCCTATTATTTAATGTGTATATATTATTTTCCTGTGTTATCCTCGCAGACATACGGAGCATCATATCTCCGTTTTTACGTATGCAAAATTACAAAAAAAAAATGAGAAACTATAAACGTTTCCCATTTTTTCACATTGTATAACTTAAAAAAGAATACTTTGCAAAGTCCATGTTGCAGTTATCGCCGAAGCAGTCTTACGAGTTACTTCATGCTGCGTGCATATTCTATCATGGTGTCCACGCCTTTTGCCACGTCGGCAGCCTCCATGTCAACCTTCACGTCGGGTGCCACGCCGTCTTCCGTACTGCCTCCGTCTGCATCATACATCGGGCAGGCAGAATAGCGTACGCCCCAGCCGTTAGGCAGTTCGGAACTGTACGGCATGCCTGAGCCGCCACCGGTATTGTCGCCTATCACCGTAACATACGGCATACACTTCATGTATTTCACATACTCGTTTGCCGCGCTATATACGGAGCGGTTGGTGAGCACCATCACGGGTTTATGCCAGCGCAAGCCAGCCGACGGTTCTATCCACTGCTCTTCTCTTGGTGAGAAGTCACTGTGTCCGCTGCCCGTCTTATGGCACATATAGCCAACGAGGGTGCGCTCCGAACAGAAACGCGCCGCAAGTTTCTGCGCCTGCGTCAGCAGTCCGCCACCATTGTCACGCACGTCGATTATCAGCTTGTTACATGGCGCAAGATATAGGAACATCTCGTCAATATTTCCGTCGCCTATTGTATTCTCAAACGTCGGCACATAAATATAGCCTGTGTTGTCGTCGAGTATGCGATAACTTATTCCGCATGATATCCTGTAGTCCGTACCGAGGTAGTTCTTCTGCACGTCTTCGTCGAAGTTGTGCAGGTAATCATCCTTCCACGACCAGTTGCGGGCATAGTCAAACGACGTAGATATATTGACATGACCATCTTTCAGTTCTGCCACCATACCACCGAGGAACTCCAGCAGCTGCACCGGTGACAGTGTGCCTGCCGCCTGTGCCTGTTGCATATAGCGTGCATGTACCTCATCCCAGTCAACGCCCAGTTGCTGTTTCTTCTCTTCAAAGAAACAGTAGTGCTCGTCCATTATGTGCCACAGTGCCTCCGTATTACCCACCGTCGTGTTGGAATATTCCTCTACATCCACGCAAGATGTAATGCAACTGGCTATGCAGAACAGCAACAGCGCAAGCAGTATATGTCTATTAATCTGTATCATCTTTGAGTGTAAAAAATGAAAGAGAACGAGGGATGGCCTAATTCTTAATGCATAATTCATAATGCGCCGCCCAATCTCCCTCCCTCACAGGGAGGGCCGGGGAGGGTCTCTTAATTCTCACTACTTCCTTATCACCACACCGACTGTGGCGGCGTTATAGTAATGGTGCTGCTTCAGGTTATTGGGCTCTGCCTGTCGTATGTCGCCAAGATAACCTATGCGCAGCGCGGTACGCCCTGCTACAGGGATGTCGAGGCTCAGCTGCTGGCGTAACTGAAAGGGGCTGACAGAATACGCAACGATGTTATGGTCGTAGTTGCCACGATTGAACATCTCATAGTATGATTGCCCGTAGTTTGGCGAGAACATGACGCCGAGCAGCGGCACCCTACCCTCGTAGTTCACCGTCATGCACTTGTGAAACAGTGTAAACGAATAGGAGCAGGCGAAACGTGCGCCCAATGCCAGCGAACCATATCCCTGCGCCGGATTATTGGAATTGCGGTTATTGTAGTTGAAACCCACAAAGGCATCTGCCATGACACCTGCGGCAAGCTGCAGTCTGTCGTCTGCCAATCGCCAACGCCGCATCACGGCATAGGAAAAGTCGTAGTGGCCTACATACTCATGAGTAGTAACCGCCCTGTTGTGCAGGTAGGCAAAGGCTCCTTCGTGCGTCAGGTTATACGTTATGCCGTCGTGCTTCCTTGAATCCCTGTCAACCTCCGACACAAACCTGTATTCCGCGCCACGGTATTTCTCCGGCGAGAGATATGTGTCAAGCACGTTGGCACCGCCCACTGACACTTGCGTTGCTACGCTTACATAACGATTATCCTGTGCGCTGCCGTGTGTGGCTGCGCACAGGATAATCATCATGCCAATGACAAACGGTCTATGTATTGTCAAGTGCATATTCATCATGCATATCATTTAGAATAGGTTCAACTGACCAGTCATCTCATCTCTCACCTGCTGCTGCGACTTACCAGCATCAGGGTCGAGGTTTTCTTCTGCACTGTCATCGCCATCCGCACCGCCGTCACCTTCCGGAGTCTCTGGCTCTGGGAATCGTGTAGGCTCCAGTTCCTCTACCTTGTCAATCTTGAACGTGCTGATGCGCTTGCCCTTTGCCTTGAAGCCCTTGACAGCAATAAACTCCTCACAGTCTATCTCTACAGGCTCTCGAGAGGCATCCTTACCGCCGAACGTCACCTTGATGCGTGGGAACGGTGTGTCGGTAAGCAGCATTATGGTGTTCTTAGGATTGTCGCCGAGGAATGAGCGATGGTTCTTTATCGCTTCCATCTCAAAGCGTTTTATGTATCCGTTACCGTTATTGTCCTCGTCAAGCACAACTGCCGTCCATGGCTTGTGCTCATCCCACTTTTCTATGCGCTGGATATTTTGCTCGAAGTGGTTGTTAGGATCTGGCGTGGTGATGTAGAAATCGCCATTGTCGAGCACCACAAGTATGCTGTCACCGTCAAGGAACTTTCCAAGTGACTCGCCGTGTGCATCGTAGTTCAGGCGGTTGACATCTGCATCCCACCACACCTCACGACCGCCGAGGGTTGAGTGTCCGTGGCTCTTCAGTCCTATCTTGTGCACAGGGAACCTCGTAAGCAGGTTGCCCTTTGAGCCTCTGCCCTTCACCGCGAGTACGGAGAAGTCGTAGTCGAAGAATATCTTCTTTATACGTGGTCCTGGCTCATGGGTGACCTTGATAACCTCTGCCTCACCGTTAGGGTTGGCAGTGAAATATACCACGCGGCTGTCTTTTGTGCCTTGCGTGAGGTCGTAGTCACGGTCACGCGTCGAGGTATCTACGAAGAATCGCTTTACGTAGTAAGAACCCTGCTTACCGTCACGATATACGCAGTTGTATATGGTGCGCTTGTCACCCTTCTTCCATACCTGCAGGTGGAGTATATTCTTGCCCACGTCAATCTTGTCGGCTACCTTTATCACCTTGTATTTACCATCGCGATAGAACACGATTATATCGTCGATGTCTGAACAGTTACATACGAACTCTGCCTTTTTGAGGCCTGTGCCGATGAAGCCTTCCTGACGGTCTATGTAGAGTTTCTCGTTAGCCTCAACGACCTTTGCTGCTTCGATGGTGTCAAAGCTGCGTATCTCCGTAAGGCGTGGATGCTCCGCACCATACTTGTTTTTCAGGTGTTCATACCAATCACATGTTATCTCGACCATTCTGCCGAGGTCGCGCTCTATCTCTGCTATCTCTGCCTTTATCTTGGCAATGAGCTCGTCTGCCTGGTCCTTGGAGAACTTCAGTATGCGCTTCATCTTTATCTCCATCAGGCGCAGTATGTCTTCCTTGCGCACCTCGCGCACCAACTGCGGATAGTATGGAGTAAGGCGCTCGTCGATATGCTCGCATGCGGCATCTACCGACACTGCATTCTCATATTTCTTATCCTTATATATACGCTCCTCTATAAAGATACGCTCCAATGAACAGAGGAACAGCTGCTCCAGCAGTTCATCGCGTCTTATCTGCAGTTCCCTGCGCAACAGCTCCATCGTCTGGTCTGCACTGCTGCGCAGCACATCGCTGACGCTAAGGAACTGTGGCTTGCGGTCTTTTATGACGCAGCAGTTTGGCGATATGCTTATCTCACAGTCGGTGAAGGCATAGAGGGCGTCGAGGGTCTTGTCTGAGCTTACGCCGGGCGTAAGGTGTACCAGTATCTCCACGTTTGCCGCAGTGAGGTCTTCCACCTTCCTCGCCTTTATCTTGCCGCGCTCCACTGCCTTAGTAATAGACGCTATAAGGGTCTCTGAGGTCTTTGAGAATGGTATGTCGCGTATAACGAGTGTCTTCTGGTCGAGTTTCTCTATCTTTGCCCTCACTTTGATACTGCCGCCGCGCTGGCCGTCGTTATATTTAGAAACGTCTATGCTGCCGCCCGTAGGGAAGTCTGGGTAGAGATGGAACTCCTCGCCACGCAGGTATGCTATGGCTGCGTCGCATATCTCGCAGAAGTTATGCGGCATTATCTTTGAATTCAGACCTACGGCTATGCCTTCCACTCCCTGTGCCAGCAGCAACGGGAACTTCACCGGCAGCGTAACAGGTTCCTTGTTTCGTCCGTCGTATGACAGCTGCCAGTCCGTTGTCTTAGGGTTGAACACCGTCTCAAGGGCGAACTTGCTCAGTCGCGCCTCTATGTATCGTGGTGCGGCAGCCTTTGAACCCGTGAGGATGTTTCCCCAGTTACCCTGCGTATCTATGAGCAGGTCTTTCTGTCCCATCTGAACAAGGGCATCGCCTATAGAGGCATCGCCATGCGGGTGGAACTGCATAGTATGGCCCACGATGTTCGCCACCTTATTGTAGCGACCGTCGTCCATACGCTTCATGGAATGGAGTATGCGTCGCTGCACCGGCTTCAGGCCATCCTCTATATGTGGCACCGCACGGTCAAGGATGACATACGAGGCATAGTCCAGAAACCAATTCTGGTACATGCCGCTAAGATTGTGCACCGCTGATGCATCAAAACGATTAACGGGGTGGTAGTCCGGAGACTCCACCTCGTCAATTACCTTATCTTCTTCCTCGAACTCTGCATTGTCTTGCAGTTGAGGATCATCCATTTCGTTCTGGTTTTCTGGAACAATCTTTTCGTCGTCCATAGTTATTTATTTCGTTGTTATACTTTACTGAAACGATGGCATCGCCGAGCCTGGCTTACCGAAAGAGTGCAGCGTAAGGTCAAACACCAGCGTACTGTAGTTTGGTATGCTCGATGATGAAGAAGAACTTCCGTAGCCAAGCTTCCACGGCACATACACCTTCCAACGGTCACCTACGTGCATTCTCATCACCGCGGTAGCGAAACCATTTACAAGACCGTTGACGGCAAACTTGGAAGGAACCATGGCACTGAGGTCATAGCTGCCCTGCCATGACGAATCAAACTGGTAACCGTCACTGTACGATGCCGACGGCATGAGGTTGCCCCTGTAATGTACGCGCACCGTGTCAGTGTATTCCGGTGACGGAAGCGAACCGAATGATTCCACCTCGTCATGCTCCAAATCCTGATCCAGCACATGCACCACTACATAATCGGTGTGTGCGCCCTCGCTATTGTCTTTGGAATAAGACTTTATCATAAACCAGCTATTGTCGCCTGCATCAATGGCTGTCTTTGCCTGCTGATATACAGACTCGAAATACTCATTGTTGCGAGATTCCCAATTGCTGTATTCGTTGTTGCTGTCCGTATCGTCATCTTCCGAGCATGATGCCAGCCCCGTTGCCACCAAGAGCAATGAAGCGATGAACGAAAAACGAAAAGCGAACAATCCGTTACGGACGATATTCAGTTTGGACGTTATCATACCTTTCTTTTCTTCTATTCTTCAGTCTTTCTATCCTTATTACTGCAGTTTCTTCAGCAATGAGGTAATGGTAACCTTATCCTCAATGATACCGCGAAGCTCGTTGATGTTGACACGCTTCTGCTCCATTGAGTCACGCTCACGCAGTGTAACAGTGTTGTCTTCCAGTGTCTGGTGGTCAACGGTTACGCAGTATGGTGTACCGATGGCATCCTGACGGCGATAGCGCTTACCTATCTGGTCCTTCTCCTCATACTTACAGTTGAAGTGGAACTTCAGGTCGTTCATTATCTCCTGTGCCTTTTCTGGCAGTCCGTCCTTCTTGGTCAGTGGGAACACTGCAAGCTTCACCGGAGCTATGGCTGCAGGCAGGTGGAGCACCGTACGTGTCTCACCGTTCTCCAGCTTCTCCTCCTCGTATGAGTGACACATGATTGAGAGGAACATACGGTCAACACCGATAGAGGTCTCAATGACGTACGGAGTGTATGACTCGTTCAGCTCTGGGTCGAAGTACTTTATCTGCTTGCCTGAGAACTTCTCATGCTGTGACAGGTCGAAGTTGGTACGTGAGTGGATACCCTCTACCTCCTTGAATCCGAATGGCATGCGGAACTCGATGTCTGTTGCTGCGTTAGCATAGTGAGCCAGTTTGTCGTGGTCGTGGAA